>JAFGVO010000105.1 GCA_016937935.1 Deltaproteobacteria bacterium
AAGCATGGAGTTACAGCAAAAGTTGAGTTTTCATGGGGAGCAACAGAGGTTAAACCGCCCAAACTTGCGGATGCAATTGTTGAAATCACTGAGACAGGCTCTTCACTACGTGCCAATAATCTTAAAATTCTTGATGATATTCAGGTATCCACAACTCGTCTTATTGCAAATAATGATTCAATGAAAGATGAGTGGAAAAAAGAGAAAATTTCAAAAATTGCCCTGCTTCTTAAAGGAGCAATAAATGCCAGAAACTTTGTGGGACTCAAACTTAATTGTCAAACGGATCTGCTTGACAGCATTTTAGATGTTCTGCCCTCTCTTCACAAGCCTACAGTTTCACATTTATCAGATAAAAACTGGCGTGCAGTTGAAATAATAGTTGAAGAAGCAGTTGTTAGAAACCTTATTCCTCAATTAAAATCACTTGGAGCTGAAGGAATAACTGAATACCCCATAAATAAAATTATCCCATAAATAAAATCGGAGTACTTTCAAATGAAACCTGTAAATATAGGTATTATCGGATTTGGTACAATCGGTACCGGAGCAGTTCGAATTCTTCAAAAAGACAGCACGCTGCTTGAGAGAAAAAGTGGCCGCCCTCTTCTGCTCAAATCGGTAGCTGAGCTCAATTTCACACAAAAGGATGGAATTGACTCTTCAAAATTTATTGTAACAGATGATGCACTGCAGATTATTAACGATCCTGAGATTGATATAATAATTGAACTGATTGGCGGTGTTAATCCAGCTAAAAGCTTTATTGAAACTGCTCTTAAAAATGGCAAGCATGTAATTACAGCCAATAAAGAGCTCATTGCAAAACATGGCGCTGAACTTTTTGCCATTGCAAAGGAAAACTCTGTTAATCTCAATTTTGAAGCATCTACAGGTGGCGGGATTCCGATTATTAATGCAATGACAAGCTCCCTTGCCGCAAATTCAATTTTAAAGATGTATGGGATTTTAAACGGAACAACCAACTACATATTAACAAAGATGGCCAATGAGCCCGTTACATTTGAGGCTGTTCTGGCTGACGCTCAAAAACTTGGTTTTGCTGAGGCTGACCCGTCTTCAGACGTAGACGGACACGATATTGCTTACAAACTCTGTATTTTATCAAGTATAGCCTTTAATCACTTTTTTGATATTAACGATATTTATCGTGAGGGAATTAGAAACATCTCTCAAAGGGATATTGAGATTGCAAAAGATTACAAAATGGTAATCAAGATGCTCGCAATTGCTGTTGCTGACAGTGAAAGTGACGATGTTGAGCTGAGGGTTCATCCTGTCATGCTCCCTGTAACTCATCCAATGGCCTCAGTTAACGGATCTTTTAATGCTGTGTTTGTCAAAGGTGACAATGTGGATGAGGCCATGTTCTACGGCAGAGGAGCCGGTGAACTTCCAACAGCGTCTGCTGTAATTGGTGACACTGTTGAAATTGCCAGAAATATTGACAGCAAACGAACATCAATGGCCCTTAATTTTGGAACATCACATAAAAATGTTGTACCCATGGGTGAAATTTCTAGTAATTTCTATCTTAGATTTTCTGTAGTAGACAAGCCTGGTGTTCTTGCAGAAATTAGCAAAATATTTGGTAATAATGACGTTAGTATCAAAATGGTGAAACAGGCTGAAACCGGTGAAGATACTGCAGAATTAAATATTATGACCCATCGTGTAAAAGAGAAAAAAATACAAAAAGCTGTTGAAGAGATTAAAATGCTGAAAACAGTTAATGAACTTAGTTCCCTTTTAAGAATGAGCCTGTAATACCTATCAATAAAAACCGTTATTTTTAACTTTCATCTATAGTCCATATATCAACAAGTACAGCAAGCTCTTCAAGATTACTTGTCAATTCGAGAGTTGTATCTTCCATCTTTGTAGAAATCTTCTGATTTTCAACTGAACCGGTGTTGATTTCGTCCATGGCTGCGGCAATCTGGGATAATCCCATTGATTGCTGACTTACTGCTGAATCTATCTCATTTGCAACTTCGGATGCTTCCTGAATTGCATAACTCAAATCATTAATTATGGCACCAGTATTTGAAATTGCCGAAACCCCTTCATCTGTGCGTTCTTCGCCGTTTTTAGCCATTACAACCATATTTTCAACTGAGTGTCTAATACTTGTAAGAGTCTGGGTAATTTGTTCTGTAGCCTCTTTTGACTGCCCTGCCAAATCTTTAACTTCCTGAGCAACAACAGCAAAACCAGCTCCGAATTCACCTGCTTTTGCAGCTTCAATAGATGCGTTAACCGCGAGAATTTTGGACTGTTCACTAATGGCATTAACTGAGTTTATAATATTTCCAATTTCTTCAACACTAGATAAAAGCAATCTGCTGTGCTGAAAAATATTACTTGAATCATCTTTGATTCTTTCAATAATACCGCTTGCGGTTTTGATGGCTCCCCTTCCCCTGACTGATGCTTCAGAACTTCTTTCTGCGGCATCCACAATCCGTTTAACTGCACTTGTCACACTGGCTCCGGCTTTTTCCATCTCTTCAATTGTAGTTGCAGTCTCTGATACGGCAGTTGCCTGTTCGGAAGAAGAACCGGCGAGATTTGTCATGGCTTCAGAAACCTCTTTAGAACCTGATGAGGCCTGAATTGTAAGGTTTTTTATAAGCCCAACCTGTTCGCTTATTGCTTTTGACATCTCTCCGACAGATTTTGAAAGAAGTGCTGTCTCAGCTGTAGAAACACCATCCTGACTTATATGGAGAGTCAAATCTCCTGCAGCTATCTTTGATGTTGTATCCGCAAGCATTTTAATGGGTTTTGCTGTTCTTGTACCCATTACCATTATCACAAAAATTATAATCAAAATTGATACTATAAGAGTAATGCCAATACCCCAGGAAAAAGAGCGTATAAGTGAATTATATTTTGAAATTGACTCTACAAAAACCAGATATTGACCCTCAATATTATCTTCAATCTTGACAGGTGTACCAACAATAATATTTTCACCGCTAAAGAATTGTATAGGTTTGGTCACATCGTGAATTTTATTTATATATGATTCCAAGGGGAGAGATTTTGAGGTTTTTACTGCCAGTTTATCCATATCTTTAGAAAATGACTTAATCTCTTCTAAATTATGAACAGAATCCTTTACTGAATATATGCCAACAGCAAGAGTTTCGGGTCTATCCTTAAATACAGTTTTAATTTTATTAGAAAGTTGTTTATTATCAGAATCCTGTTCGCGCATTGCTTTAGACGTTAATATGTCATAACTCCACTCACTGGCATAGACTGCGCTGCTTGAATTTGCGCCTCTTGAAACTATGTCCAAAATCATTTTGGTTGCATTTGGAATTATATAGCTGATAAAAACTATAAACATTAAAATACTTATAATAATAACAGGTGTTGTTATAAAAATGGTCAGTTGTTGTGCAAGGGATAGTTTATTCTTCATTTTAGCTTTAATTCTCCAAATTTACTGTTAGTTAATTTTAAAAAATCAACAGAGCAACAATTAATATATAGCAGATAAAAATATTTATGCACACAGCATTAAGTTTACAATATAACTTTTCCGGTTAAATCAGAGGGTACAATATTGTTTTTAATACAATAGTTATTAAATTCATCAACAATCTCTGTACAGATTTGAGGGTTGGAAAAATTTGCAGTTCCAATTTGAACTGCTGAAGCACCGGCAAGAAAAAATTCCAGAACATCTCTAAAAGATGTAATTCCACCCATGCCAATTAATGGAATTTTTACTGCATTAAAAACCTGATTAACCATTCTAACAGCTATGGGTCTGATAGCAGGGCCGCTTAACCCGCCAAAACCTACACCAAGCCTTGGTTTTCTTGTGTTAACATCAATAGACATACCTTTTAAGGTATTTATTAAAGACAGAGAATCTGCACCAGCATCTTCAACTGCTCTTGCAACTTCAGTAATATCTGCAGCTTCAGGTGAGAGTTTTACAATCATTGGAAGATTTGTTGCTTTTCGCACCGCTGCTGTAACAGCTGCAGCCGGTTTGCCTGAAATACCAAAATGCATCCCTCCGGACTTAACATTCGGGCAAGAAATATTTACTTCAAGGGCTTTAATCCCTTCCACATCATTAAAGCGTTTTGCAATTTCTGCAAATTCCGATTCACTTGTACCATATGTGTTAACAATTACTGAGGCCCCAAGTTCTCTTAATCGGGGCATCATTTCGTTAACGAATACATCAAACCCCACATTGGCAAGACCAATTGAGTTAAGCATGCCAGAAGGAGTTTCGCATATTCTGGGTTCAGGATTACCAATTCTGGGGTTTAAAGATATTCCTTTAACGCTGATTCCGCCAATTTTGGCAATATCAACAAAATCAGTATACTCAAGGCCATATCCGTAAGTTCCAGAGGCTGCAATTATTGGATTATCAAGTTTTAAAGGTCCAAGATTGACTTCAAGGATATTTTTTGCTGTATTATTCACTTCTGACCTCCAAATACCCGGGCTGCCTCAAATACAGGTCCGTCAGTACATACATATTTAAAATTCCCGTCCACATCTTTAATTGCACAACCTTTGCAAGTTCCCATTCCGCATGCCATCGGTGATTCAAGAGCCACCTGACATCTGGCCGAGTTTTTAGTTGACAGATCACCAACAGCCTGCAGCATTTTATGTGGTCCGCAGGAGTATACAGAAAATTTTGAATCTGTTTCAAGAAGGGTTTTAAGCTCGTCTGTAACAAGACCTTTTTTTCCTGTTGTTCCATCTTCGGTTGTAACTCTTAATTCAGTTATTTTTCCAATTTCATCACTAAGAGGTAAATCCTCTGATGTTCTGGCCCCATAGATAAAAACTGTTTTTATATTATGTTTTCTTAAATGCTTTGCTAAAAAGAAAAGTGGCGCAACCCCTACCCCTCCTGCAACTAAAACTGCTGTCTCATCAGTTTCCGGCATCTCATAGGGACTTCCAAGAGGGCCTAATACAAACAGAGGATCCCCCTCTTTCATATTACATAAAAGAGATGTTCCAATACCAACATCCCTGACCAGTATGCCACCTGAAGTACCAGACTCAACAAGTGAAAAGGCCCTTGGCAAAATGGGGTCATTCCCCCAGCTTCCCCTAATCATTACAAACTGTCCTGGTTCACCTTCAACAAGTGAATCACCTGTAAATTGAAGATAGGCATATTCAGTCCCAATTCTGATTATTTTTGAAATCTCTGTTTTCTGGTATTTCATTGTATTAGCTTTTTTAAGTTTAATTAATAACAATTGAATAGGTCGCCGGGCCTACACTTGTAATTGGTTCGATTGAACCATCTGATTCCGCATCCAAAACATTTATACTATAATCAGAAAATGTTGTTGTATCAGTCCATCTGAAAGAATCTTTAACCTGCATTGTCATTGTGGCAGTATAGCTTTTAGCTAACGAGGGAACAATTGTTGTATTGTTTCCAAAATTCATAAGCAGCCATGTCTGGCCTCCATCGGTTATCATTGACCCCGTATCACCTGCTGTAAATTCCGGAAGTGTGCCGGTTTGAGGAGGAACAGTATATCCTGATAGATTAAAAGTATATTCCATCCAGCCACTGTTTCTTGCCTGATCATCAATAGTCGTATCACTAATAGCTGCAACAACATCTGCAGTACCAGGTGCATCTTGTCTGCCAACAAAGGGAAGTTCTGCATGCCCGGTAATATCAATAGTGAATCGTGCAGAGGCGATAAGGATTTTTGCATATGTATATGTTGCATCTGGAAGGTCAGCCAGATCAACGGTACAAAAGTCATTTTCAGCAAGCATATCAACTTCTTTAAAATTGTCAGCACCTGCGTCAAATATGGTCACAGGGGATAAATCGGATTCGGATGTCATAAGATCAATTTGCCGGATACCTAAATAATAATTTTTAGGTGTCTGACCTGTTGATCCATCATTTTTATAATCCGGGTCTGTTACTGCATCACCAATAATTTTTATATGAAGTGGAAAATCAATTGTTGAATCTGTCCCGGTGATATCAGTCTCAGTATCGTTTTCTGTATCAGATGTAGAATCAGTTTCCGTATCTGAAACAGTTGATTCAGAGTCAAGCAAGTTTTCTGTTTCACTATCCGGCACAGTTGATTCTGTATCAAAGACATTTTCTGTTGCAGTATCATTATTAACATTGCCTGATTTACTGCATCCTGCAAAAAGCACTACAGCAGCACTTAATAGATAAAAAAAATATAACTTTTTCATTAGAATTTTACTTTCACTAGATTTTGTAATCAGACCATCTTCTTACTTTTAATTTATCAATGGGAATATTATTCATAGCCACTGCAAGTCTTTGAGCAAGCTGGGTGTTTGTCAAAAGAGGAACACCAAAATCCACCGCAGATCTTCTTATCAAATAATCATTTGTGAGTTCTTCTTTTTGATAAGTTTTTGGAATATTTATTACCAGATCAAGTTGTCCGCTTTTTATGACATCAATTGCACTGTGTGGGGCTTCATCAAGAGGCCATGATAATTTCTCTGTTTTAATACCATGTTTTTCAAGAAAATCATGGGTTCCACCGGTTGTATAAAACTCTATGCCCATTTTAATCATGATTTTTACACCTTCTAAAAGTGCAATTTTTGATTTTTCAGGACCACTTGAAAGAAGTACTTTTTTAATTGGAAAATTATAACCCACACTCACAAGTGCCTTAATAAATGCTTCATCGAAATCCCAGCCAAGACATGCAACCTCACCTGTGGATGCCATTTCAACACCGAGAGTCGGGTCAGCACCTTTTAGTCTTGTAAATGAGAACTGAGGGGCTTTTACTCCAACGTAATCCAGATCCATGGAGAATGTAGACTGTTTTTCAACTGTTCTTCCCATCATTACCCTTGTGGCAATATCAATAAAATTTCGTTTTAAAACTTTTGACACAAAAGGGAAACTTCTGGATGCACGAAGATTAACTTCGATAACCATGACATCGTTATTTTTAGCCAGAAACTGAATATTAAAAGGTCCGTTAATCTCAAGCTCTTTAGCAACTGTCATTGATATTTTTCTGATTCGTCTCAATGTTTCAAGATATGTTCTCTGTGGTGGAAGAACAAGAGTTGCATCTCCCGAATGTACACCGCCATTTTCAACGTGCTCAGAAACTGCATATGAAACCAGTTCACCGTTTGCGGCAACAGCGTCAACATCAATCTCTTTTGCATTTTCGATAAATTTTGAAACAACAACCGGATGCTCAGAAGATATATCAACAGCCTCTCCAAGAAAAGCTTCAAGCTGGCTCTTGTCAACTGCTACTGCCATGGCAGCACCAGATAAAACATATGATGGTCTAATAAGTACAGGATACCCTACCCGGTCTGCAAAGGTATATACCTCATCAAGTGTTGTTAATTCCATCCACTCAGGCTGATGAATTCCAAGAGTTTCGAGCATGCTTGAAAAAGTATTTCTGTTTTCTGCTCTGTCAACATTTAACGGGGATGTTCCAAGAACTCTCATTCCCGCATTGTGACATGGAATTGCAAGATTGTTAGGAATCTGACCACCAACTGAAAGTACAAGTCCCATTGGGGTTTCGTAATTATAAATCTCCTGAATAGTCTCAAAAGAGAGCTCTTCAAAATAGAGTCTGTCACACTCATCATAATCTGTACTTACAGTCTCGGGATTATGATTTATCATGATGGTTTTATAATTATACTTTCTCAAAGTTTTAGCTGTATTTACGCAGCACCAGTCAAACTCCACCGAACTTCCGATTCTGTATGCACCCGGCCCCACAATTGCAACCCCTCCTGTATCAAATTCAACATCATGACTTGAGGCATTGTAGGTTAAATAGAGATAATTTGTGGCTGCGGGATATTCTGCTGCAAGAGTATCAATCTGTTTTACAAAAGGATGAATATTAAAACCGTACCGTGCATCAGTAATCTCTTTTGTTGAGAGCTTTGAAGAAATTGATATCTGCTCATCAGAAAAACCGTGCTGTTTGGCTTCGATAATAAGCTCTTTGTTTTTTATAATATTTTTACCCTGCTCTTTTATTTTTTCATTAATGTTAACAATAACTTTAAGTTTATCTAAAAACCAGTTGTCAACTTTGGTAATTTCGTGAATTTCGTCAACGCTCATACCTTTTTCAAGAGCTTCAACAAGACCGAAAATATGTTTGTCTGAAGGTTCCCGAAGCTCTGCATCAAGGTCTTCAATTTCCATATCACTGCAAACTGCTCCTTTTGCTCCAATTTCAAGCATGCGCAGTGCTTTTTGAAGTGCCTCTTCAAATTTACGGCCGATGGACATTACCTCTCCAACAGATTTCATTGCAGAACCGATTTTCTGAGATACGCCCTGGAACTTTTTAAGGTCCCATCTTGGAACCTTTACTACAACATAGTCAAGTGCTGGTTCGAAGCATGCACAGGTAGCCCTTGTCACAGAGTTTTTAACATCAATTAAAGACTGACCAATAACAAGTTTTGCAGCCACAAATGCGAGCGGGTAACCTGTGGCTTTAGAAGCGAGAGCACTGGAACGGGAAAGTCGTGCATTAATCTCAATAACTCTGTATTCACGGCTGTTTGGAGATAAAGCGTACTGAATATTACACTCCCCTACTACACCTAAATGCCTCACAGTTTTTAATGCGATTTCACGAAGATAGTGATACTCATCATTTGTAAGTGTCTGGCTTGGTGCAACAACTATACTCTCTCCGGTATGTACACCCATGGGATTGAGATTCTCCATATTGCAAACAGTAATACAGTTGTCATATCTGTCTCTTACTATCTCGTATTCAATCTCTTTCCACCCTTCAAGATACTCTTCGATTAAAAGCTGTTTTGTATGGGCAAAAGCTTTACCGGCCAGATCTTTTAATTCTTCAAGATTATAACATTTTCCGGAACCAAGTCCCCCTAAAGCATACGCAACTCTTCCCATTACGGGATAACCAATTTTTTCAGCAGCCTTTATAGCTTCATCAATATTGGAAGTTGGAATGCTTCTAGGTGTATCCACGCCAATTTCATCAAGTCTTGCAACAAACTCTTCTCTGTCTTCGGTATTGATAATTGTCTCAACAGAGGTGCCAAGTACTTTAACACCGTATTTTTCAAGAACTCCTGATTGATAAAGAGCAATTCCGCAGTTGAGTGCAGTCTGACCTCCAAAACCAAGGAGAATACCATCGGGACGCTCTTTCTCAATTACCTGCTCAACAAATTCAGGTCTTACAGGAACAAAATAGACCTCATCAGGAAGCTCTTCAGATGTTTGAATTGTAGCTATATTGGGATTTACAAGAACTGTTCTTATGCCCTCTTCTTTTAAAGCTTTTATGGCCTGGCTTCCAGAGTAATCAAATTCACCGGCTTCTCCAATTTTAAGGGCGCCACTTCCTAATACTAAAACATTTTTAACAATTTGTTCGGTCGTACTCATTTGGCACCTTCCTTAACTGCATCTGAAAAGAGATCGAATATCCACGTTGTATCAGTAGGTCCGGGATTTGCTTCTGGATGAAACTGAACACCCCAAAACGGTTTGCTGTCGTGCTTTATACCTTCAACGGTATTGTCGTTTGCATTTATAAACCAAACTCTCCATTCACCGCTCAACTTGTCTGCTTTTACTGCATATCCGTGATTTTGAGAGGTTATTACACATCTTTTAGTCTGAACAACCTCACCTGACCCGTCACGGTCCATTATTATACAAGGCTGATTCTGACTTCTGTGACCAAACTTGAGTTTATATGTTTCTGCCCCTGCAGACATTGCAAGAATCTGATTACCAAGACATATACCAAGAATTGGTTTTTCATCTTCCATTGCCTTCTTGACATTTTTAACAGCATCCTTGGCCATTTGAGGATCTCCCGGGCCATTGGAAATAAAAACTCCGTCATAATCCAAATTTGTAAAATCATAATCGTAAGGAACATCTATAACATTAAGTCCTCTTTTTATGAGTGCTCTTGTAATACTTGTTTTACAGCCGCCGTCTATGAGAATAACTGTCGGTTTAGTGTTGTCGTGTGTGCCCACTTTACAAACTTCTTTTGGGGAAACACTGGCAACGAGATTTGTGGCCATGGGATCGTAAAATGGAACATCCTGGTCATCAACAATAATTTTACCAAGCATACTGCCTTTTTCACGTAAAAGTATAGTTAGTGCTCTTGTATCAACACCTGAAATACCTGGCACTCCGGCTTTTTCCATCCATTCCCCAAGGGACTGTACTGCCAGATAGTGACTATAATTAGGTGAATATTCACTTACTACAAGACCTGTAATTTTAATTCCGTCAGATTCAAACCCAACCGGCAGGCCGGATTCATCAATTTTCATCTCGGGCACACCATAATTTCCAACAAGAGGAAAAGTCATTACAAGAATCTGACCGGTATATGATGGATCTGTCAATGTCTCGGGATAACCCATCATTCCCGTGTTAAAAACTACCTCTCCTGCTATACTTACAGGGCTACCAAAACTAAATCCTGGAAATTCAGTTCCGTCTTCTAGTACAAGTTTTACTTTTCTCTTAGTCATTTGCCACTTTCCAAACAATATAAAACCATTTAAAATCAAATAGTTATTGCCAAAACCCACTTCGTTAAATTAAAAAGTCAGTGGATAAACACTTTTTACGATTTTTGTCTATAGCAACCAACAGGGCTCATGTCACCGCATTTTTTAAAATAATACAAATTTTAAATTTATAATTTGTAATTAATGATTATATATAAGACATTGAAATAGTTAAATGATAATATTTTTCCCGAATAACTGGTAAGCGTGGCATTGAAAAATTTAAATTTTAATAAACTTCAAACTGATAATAATCTGCAATCCATTCATGGTGAGTTTTTTGTCACCAAGTTAAAACTATGGCTTTTTTTACTGTTTATAATCTTTTTTGTTCTCCAGTTTTTTATTTTTAAAACTGATAACTTCTCATATAACTATCCGGTATTAGTAGTCGGATTCGGCTGGTTTGTAATAAATTTATCAATATTTTTAATAATAAAAAAAAACAGATTCAATATATATGTTACATATATTGCAATAACAACTGACATTGCAACCATTGGATTATTTTCAATATTATCGTCAAATCATTATATCGTAAATTATTCCAGCAACATTTTCACCCTGATGTTTTTTGTTATAATTGCTTTTGGTGCACTTAGAAAAGGATCTATACCGGTATTAGTTTCAAGTTTATTTGCGAGTATAACTTATCTGACCATATCAATATATTATTACCTTGGCAGCTGCAATTCCAACATCGAACTTCTGTTGAACAATAATCAGATTGTTGCAACTGTAAATATTATTGATCAGATATCAAAAGCAGTTTCTATGATTTTAACAGGTTGGATAATAAGTCATATTACCAATAAAATTACCGAAGCGGAAAAACAGTATCAGATTCTGTTTGAACATGTTCCTGATGGTATTATTCTTCAAAATGCCGATGGAACAATTGCCACATCAAATTCTACTTTTGCATATATGTCGGCCAAAGATACAAAAGATATTGGAAACAGGCCAATAAAAGATTTTTTTCAATCCCCTGTCAGGGACGGTGAAAACAATGTTCTTAAAACATCGTCACAACGACCGATTCACGTAAATATTGCTGCTTCAAAATTTTATGACAAAGATGACACATCAACAAAACAGATAATTGCAATCAGGGATATAACATCACAAAAGGATATTAAAGATAAACTGCTTCAGGTTCAGAAAATGGATTTCCTTGGTCAGCTGGCACATGGTCTTGCCCATGATATGAATAATCTGCTTGGGGCAATTTCAGGCTCTGTATCCCTTGTTAAAAGGTCTCTAAAACGAAACAGCACTTCTCCAATATCTCAAAAGATTGAAAATTACACATTGATGATTGCTGATTCAACTGCAAATGCCAGTAATATTTTAAAGAAGCTCATGTCCATGTCTGTAAACAGTAACCGCATTTCTGAAGCGGTCGATTTAAATGATATAATTGCAGATATTATTGACATAAGTGATAAGATTTTTGGAGCAGGCTACACAATTGTTGTTAAAGAGCATCCCCAGGGACCTGCTCTTATCGATGCTGAAAAGAACACAATATTTCAGGCAGTTCTAAATATATGTATTAATGCAAAAGAGGCTATGCAGGATGGAGGATTTATTGAAATATCTCTTACATATGCTGCCACTCCAAAAGAGCTTAAAAGTAGAATTGTTTCTGAAAATTTAAGCAAAAGATGGCTAAAACTGAGCATTGCAGACAGCGGAACAGGAATGGATTTAAATACTCTTAAAAGTTGTTATGAACCATTTTTTTCAACTAAAAAAAGTGAACTGAGGGGTACGGGTTTAGGGGTTCCAGTTGCTTTTAGCACAATTAGAAAACATGGAGGCATTTTAAAAATCGACTCAATACCGGGAAAAGGCACTGTTGTTGACATTTATCTTCCCGAATATGGAAGTCTTGCACCTGATGCGCTGGAGAAATATCTTCATGTTTAACTTCAGAAGAACAAGCCTTATCCCAATTGATTCGTCCAGCTTAACAAATGAAAAGAGTATCGCTTTTATTAAGGTTGTATTGTCATCAATTGCACTTGCAGCAGCTCTTCTTTATACTGTTAACGGCACAAAACAGATTCAACATTCAATTATTCTGACTTCAATATTTCTATTTTTATGGCAGTCTTTCAATCTCGCTATCTGGATTTTTTTTAAAAAAACAGGTCACATAAAACTGGTTGCTGTCGCATCAGCCGCTGTTGATATAATTGTAGTTTTGTCTATTGATATAATCCTGAAAATCAACATGCCCTTTCACTCTATAAACAGCCCGGTTATCAGTCTGTATATCATGGTTATCATTCTATCCGCCATAAGATCCGATCACAGGTTTGTGATAATTACAGGCATTATACTGGCAATATTAAATTTTCTAATCTCTGTTCCCCACTATTTTCTGCATAATTCTCTTTCTGAGATTAATTTTCACAGTGCTGATAATGAACTATTTAAATGGTCCCTTCTCTATCAGATTACAATGTCAGGAATGATTGGTTTTTTTGCTGTGTTAATTGGATATATAACAAAAGAACTGGTTAAATCCGAGCGTCACTATCTGGATCTTTTTGAAAACATTCCAGATGGAATTATTATTATCGATCAGGACCTTTCTATAATTTCTGCAAACCGTAAATTTTCAAGAATGGCGAAAATTTCTGTGGATATTTTAAAAAACGCACACTTGTCATTTGTACTTTCCGGCCTAAAAGATAATTCACTAAAAAAAATAACCGACTTTAATCTCCTTTTCGATGATATGATTACCCATTTAAAAACTGCAGAAAAGGAAAAAATCCCTGTAAAGGTTACCTCAATACCTTTTGAATTTAATGGAAAACAGTGCAGAGAGCTTAGTGTAAGAGACATATCAAGTCAGCTGGAACTGGAAAATCAGATGGAAGCCAGCCAGAAGGTTCAGACTGTGGCAAAACTTGCAGGAGGCCTTGCTCATGATTTTAATAATCTTTTAAATGGTATTTTTGGAGCAACCTCGTTAGCAACACTTTCAATTAACAGATTTGGTACAGAGGATGATAAAAAGAGATATTCCCAGCATTTTGAAACAATTGCCGGGTGTGCAGATCAGGCAGCAAAACTTCTGTTCAGATTAAGTGATTATTCAAAGAGTTCCAATGCTGAAAAAAGCAATGTGGATCTTAACCGAATAATTTCAGATACAATTTTAATTGCCAGAAACTCATCTCCAGACAATGTGGTTATTAAAAATCTTTTTAATATTCCAATTAAGATAAAAGTCGACAAGTTATCTATCTCTCAGGCTATTTTAAATCTGCTGATAAATGCCAAAGATGCAATTGGCTCAAAAGCCGGTGAAATTATTATCGATGTATATCCTGCTGACGTTGATACTGTTAAACATATCAAAGAGCTTAATTCTGAAAAGCAGTACATCTGCATTGAGGTAAAAGATAATGGGCCCGGAATGACAATGGATATACAGGAGAAGATTTTTGAGCCGTTTTTTACAACAAAGCTGGAAGGAAAAGGCACAGGTATCGGCTTATCTGTTGTTTACAATATCGCTGTGAGCCACGGAGGAGTAATCACATTTACTTCCGTCCCATCAAAAGGTACCACTTTTTACATGTACCTGCTAACCTGACAAATAAAATTTCAATATGGACTTTCTTATTCTCACGCCCCCTGTAATGCCCTCTTCTGAACCTCCGTCAGGAGCATTCATGCTATCGTCTGCCCTTATGGGACAGGGATATTCAACGGGTTTTTTTGATCTGTCACTTGAATTCTACTACAGGCATTTTAAAAAAAGTCCCCAGTTGAAAACTGTAAATAGAGCCCTCCACTATTTTAATAAAAGTAAAAAAGGATACACTCCCGATCATCATAGAGGTCACAGCGGAACCATTCATAAAGACCTTAAAAGATTCAGTGCAGATTTTGAAGGCTGGCGACTGACAGCCATGGATATTGAGGCTCCCATACCTGTTCATAACGTGGAACCTCTTAAAAATTTACTTCAAAAACAGAATCCTTTTGCGGATTTTTTTGATGAAGTCATCCCTGATAAAATTGCCCTGCACCGTCCCAAAAAAATTATTGTTTCAGTTGCATACCTCTCTCAGCTTGCCGGAGCAATTGCTTTAAATAGTTATCTCCAGTCTATTGGAATTACAGCAATATTTGGAGGCTCCTTATTTAGAAGCTTAAAGTCCACAGGAAACGGTTTTGACTTTTTGACAGCCATTTTTAAAAACATTGATGTCTCAAACGGAAGCACATTAATCTTTGAAAAAGAGCAGAGTGATTTTTTAAACAGGCTTCACTATCCAACAATTATTTCAGATCACGAGTACATAGGTTTAAAGCCGGTTTTTCCGTTAACTCTATCCATCGGGTGTTACTACAGCAGCTGCCTGTTCTGTCCTGACAGGGATATGAAATTTTCAAATGTGGCCATTAAAGCAATAGATGATTTTTTAAACTCTTTTCCCAAAACATCAAAAAGGCCCCTCATACATCTTCTTGATTCAGCAATTCCAATAAACAGATTTAGAGATTTTTTACCCGTAGCCAAAAGTCATAAAATAGATTTCTACGGATTTGCCCGCCCGGAAAAAAGACTCTCCAGTGATAACCTTTTAACAGAAGCGTCACAAAGCGGCCTCACAATGCTTCAATTGGGTGTAGAAAACGGCAACCACAACCTCTTAAACAGATATAATAAGGGCATAGACCCAATAGAGTCCCAAAAGATAATGCGGCTGTCAGCAGAGGCAGGAATCAAAAACTACATATACATGCTCTTCGGCCTCCCGGGAGAGACCACAAAAGATAACATGGAGACACTTGAGTTTTTAAACAAAAACAGCGTATACATTGATTTTTTCAACCTCTCAATCTTCAACCTCCCCTCCTGCAGCGAACTGACAACCAGAGCAGAAGAGTTCAATATCCGGACAGACAATTTTAAAAACAGCAAAGACGCAATTTCCCTGTACAAACCATTTACAGTAAACGGAAAAGACCCGAGACACCAGGCAAGAGATTTCATCCAAAATCACATCTACACAAACAAAACCCTAAAACAAAAAATAAACCAGACCCCAAGATGGTTCAGAGCAGCCCACCTTGCAATGATGGACATAGAAAACCGAAAAAAAGTAATAATTTAGAATAATTAGAAAATCGAACCCTCAGCAAATCTAACCCGGGTAAGGAACGTTGGTAAGGAACGTTCTTTTTTTTTGTTGACAGACTTTTTTATAGAGTGGCGAGTACTTTTTGGATGAATCAGATATTAGAGAATCCGGCTGACGTAAGCATTTGTCGACAGTCGTATGTGGTAATTTCATTGCTTTGTCGCCACTGCGCCGAGGTGAAACCCGCCGCGGAGTTATCATTCGCTTTGTTTGAAATCAAGGGCTCTCCTGTTTCCGAATAGATAACGTTAGCACCGCTGAAGAGTCCAACATGGCTCGACAGCATTACGGAGATATATTTCATCTCTTTCTTGTTTAATGTTGCCAACGCAATAACCGCAACAATCTGTCCCAACCTCTGCAGAGATATCATTCCTTTGGAATACAGGGGAGATCCCGGCACCGGGAATCGCTGCAGCGCACCGTGTTGAACACAGGGCATCTCAACACCGATCCAGATCTGTTCAGCCAATTCTTCAGGGGAGTGTTCGGGACCGACAGGCTCACAGAGATTGTACCAATCAATCCCAGCCTCCAGCATATTTTCGATGGTCTTAATGCGTTGCTTTGGTTTAAGTCGAGTATCGATGCCTTCTCGAATTCTTGATGCATGGTAAGCTCCTGTGATTCCGGCCGCTTTTAACTCTCTCCATTGTTGCAGCGAAATATCGCCCACGTTGGCTAGCAGCTCCAGGTTGTCCGGGATACGTTTTCGAACTGTTGCGCACAAATTCAGATACCAATCAAAATCCATGTGATGCATGCTAATGAGATATACTCCTTGTGAGCCGCCAACCGCAAATCGCTCGCAGCGAGAAATCGTTTCGTCCACAGAGACCGTGGACGGTTCAATCTGTGTATAGGCATCTGCGTAAAAGCAGAAACTGCAATTGGCGGTGCAGGAAGACATGGCAACACCTATCTGACCGAAGTGATACCCATTATTATGGAATCGCTCTCTGGAAACGGTGTTTGCAGTGGAACGGAGAAGAGCTGCTTCCAGTGAATTTTCGTCTAAAGAGAGCAAAAAAACTGCTTCTTCTTTGGTAATAGCTCGGCCATATTTCGCATTTATGAGGATTTCTTCAATTTGTCTGTTCATGTTGTTTGGGCTCCGTATATGGTGATAAAAAGTTCGATCAAAAATATCTTTGCGTGCACAAATATAGGACAAGAGCCCTTTGAAAGAACGGAAGTGTCGAAAATAAAGCTTAAAAATATAAAAAATTGATTTATTTATTGCGGACGAGAACAATCTATCATGGCGTTCCTTGCTGAAATGTGAACCCCCCAATCCCCGACCCCAATCCCCGACCCCAATCCCCGACCCTGGTTAGATTTTTTTAATTATTTTTATATTTTTTCATTTTTTTGGCAAAAAAAATAAATTTTGGCCGATATAGGAATATGACACT
>JAFGVO010000106.1 GCA_016937935.1 Deltaproteobacteria bacterium
AAACTTCCCTTAAATAAAAAAATTTGTAATTATTTTTTAGAGGTTAGAAAGAGTATTGGAGTCTAAGGCGCCCGCTTAACATTGTGGTCTGATATGCGCCCGTATTGTCGGCGAAAGTAGGATTCATATTTCCTTTGGCGTATGCAAAAACCCCCTTAATTAAAAGTTTTCCAAAAAGTCTGTACGATATCGCCCCAAAAGCCTGAAGATGAGAGAATATTCCAACATTGCCAAACTCATCCTCTTTTGAATCCCACTTTGAAGTGTAGTCAAGCCCACCTCCGACAGTAAGATATTTGGCAGCTCCAAAAGTTGCAAAAGGAGATACATTTAAAAAGCCCCCTGTGCTCCATTTTGAAAATGTTGCATCCTGATTTTTACCTCCGTCAAATTTTACAACAGACTGGGAACTGAAGGCATACTGTCCCCCCGCCTCAACCCATGGTGCAATAACAAACTGAACAGCCCCTCCTGCACCTTTCATCTTCTCCTCATTTTTTGCCCCTTCAGTAACAGCACTCTTTTTCTTATATTCCCCGCCACCCTTAATTTTAAGCCATCCCAGATCAAAAATAAGAGCACCTCTACCACCAATATTATTAAGAGAATCAAAACCTGTCTGCATCAGTCCCTCTACACGCAAGAACTTAACCGGATAGTAGTGAAGAGCAATATTTGTGATGTTGCTGCTAGGCCTGTAATACATATATGTCACACCGTAAAACTCCGGAGGGGCCGTGCTGCCGACCTGTGCACCTTTTCGCTCCTGAGTGTTCAGATCCAGCCCCATACCAAGATTAAACAACCTCCACCCCTGATAACGCCCCATCTGAAGATCCCAGTTGTTATGCTTTTTACCCCACTGTCCAAACTTCAGCCACACATCATCCGCCGACACAAGCTGGGAGATATCCTTTGACTGATTTTTGTCTGCCACAAGCTCCATTTGTCCCTGAATAAACCAGTTGTTCGTCCAGATGTATGTGGGTGAAATTCGCAAAACTCCCCGGCCCTGAGCAAGCATCTGTTTCTCGTTGGGCTCCCCCTCTTTTGTGGACTCGCCCTTTTTAAAACTTGTGTCTATCCAGAGCTCCCCTGAAACCCCGATTGTAGAACTTGTAAAATAGGGCCACTGTAAACCGTTTGTTCCCTTTAGAGTACCTCCATCAATTCCCTCTACCGGGGCCTCAGGAACAGTTTTGTCAGCAAGAGAAAATATTGAGGCAAATTTTTCCCCGCCGCTTTTATCTTCAACATTAACAGGTAAAGGTTCTTCTGACGTTTCTTCTGCAGGTTCTACACTCTGTGCTTCCCCATTTTCAGCAATACTTTGATCCGAATCATCCTGTGCCAGAGTATTTATCGGGATAACAAATAGCATCAAAACAACAGCTTTAAAAATATTTTTTATATTTCGATTTTCCATTTTTTCCTCAATAATATTAAATTTTTATTTTGTTATAATGATCTATTGAATCGTCAAAGAAACAGCCCCTTGAAGATTGTCAGCACTTGAACCGACCCCAATATTTACAGTTCCTTTTTCCAGAACCCATGCGCTTTGAGTCTCATCATAGTACTTAAGATCTTTTATTCTAAAAGAAACTTTTGCAGTAACAGTTGCTCCTGCGGGAACATCAACCCGCTCAAAACCTTTGAGTTCTTTTACTGACCTTCGTGCGGCGGTATTCGGGTATGAGGCAAACAGCATTACAACTTCTGTTCCATCCACATCGCTTGAATTTGTAATATCAACAAGGGCCGTTACAACATCATCTTCTCCAGCGGTCTCACTTGTCAAAGTTACGTCTCCGTACTCATATGTGCTGTAGCTTAAACCATATCCAAAGGGGTAGTCCGGTGTAAGGTTGTTTTGATCAAAATATCTGTAACCCGTGTAGTAATCCATTTTAACAGTTACACCCGGATTAAAGTCCGGATAAGAGTTCCATGAAGCCCAGGTAAAAGGAAGTTTACCGCTGAAGTTTGCTTTTCCTGTTAACAGCTCACCAAGGGCACTGCCTCCAACCATACCTGAATACCAGCTCATAACAATGGCATCCACGCTGTCCTTCCATGGCATATCAATAACGGAGCCACCAACCAGAACAACAATTACCGGCTTGCCAAGTGCAATTACATCATTGATAAGATCTGTCTGAGGTGTTCCGCTGATCTTTGCATCAAGTGCAAAAGAGCTTCTGTCACCTGCTCCAGTGTACTCCTCACCTTCGTCCTGAGGAGTCAGACCGGCTACAACCACAACAACATCAGCATCACCGACAGATGAAGCAGTGTTACCAACAACAACCTCTGCATCTGCACCAACAGCATTCTTAATACCGTCATAGGGGCCGACACCTTTTGCAGGATCATCCCACACACGACTTGAACCAAGGTCTCCAGTGTGATTATCCCTTGCAAAATCGATAGTCCCCCCATATTTTTTATCCTCTGAATCAATTGAAAAACTTACGTTTGCACCAATCACCGCAATTTTGCTGACGGTTGCAGTATCAATTGGAAGTGTTCCGTTACTGTTTTTTAATAGAACCATGGACTCAAGAGCAGCTTTTTTTGCAAGAGCAATATGATCATCATTTCCTGTAATTGACCCCGTAGTACTGTCATAGGATACAGGTGGAGCTGCCAGTCCCGGATTCTGCTCATTCGGGTCGTGAACATTAAATCTCTTTTTCTGCAACAAAACTCTTTTGGCTGCTGTTTTTACAGTATCAGTTGTAAGATTGCCGTTGCTTACAGCGTTTTCAATCTGTGCATAATTAAGAGCCCAGCCCATTTCCAAATCAAGACCCGCATTGAGTCCGTTTACGGCAACCTGCTCGTAATCCCCCTGCCATTTATCAGTACTGGTACCATTTGTCATGGCCCACCAGTCGCTCATTACAAACCCTAGAAAACCAAAATCATCTCTTAAAATCTCAGTTAATACATGTTTATTCTCGGTACACTTGGTACCGTTGAGACTATTATATGCAGCCATAATGCTTGCAACTCCGCCGTCCTGAATAATCATCTTGTAAATGTTTGCATAAACCTCTCTTAATGTCTGCTCATCCATTAACGAATTTGAATTAAACCTGTTTTCCTCAATATTGTTAGCCACATAGTGCTTGGCACATGCGGGAATATGCTCCTGGGCTCCGATACTAAAAACTGTCCCCATGCGACCAAGTAAAAATGTATCCTCACCATAGGTTTCCTGGGCACGTCCCCATGCGGGATGTCTTAAAAGATTAACACATGGTCCAAGAATAATAGTACCGCCTGCGGCCTGAACCTCAGATCCCTGTGCCTTGCCAATCTCTTTTTCAAGCTCAAGATCAAATGATGCACCCCGTGCAATACCTGTTGGGAAAGAGGTTGCATAGCCATTGCGATTTCCAAGATATGGAGCAAGACATGCACCTCTTGGACCATCTCTCATTTCAAATCCCTTTATTCCATCATGATCAATAGTGGTGAAAATATCATCAAACTGGGGAGTTGTTACTGGCACTCCGCGTAATTCATTTGCCATACCTGTAATATCAAGTGTATTGACAACGTTATCAACCCAGGCCAGATCCTCGGCTGATGGAGTATATGGTTGTACATAATTGAATACTGCACCGCCATTTTCTGTGTCTCCAACACCTCCATTGTCTGTATCAGAACTTCCGTCAGTCCCGGTTGTTCCATCAGTTCCTGTTGAACTGCTGTCCGTTCCTGAAGTATTATCAGTTCCGCCTGTTGTTGATTTTTGAGCCGGGGCACAGCCGGCTCCAATAATTGAAAGCAATCCTGCAAGGATAAACAATACCCAAATTCTGTTATTAACTCTTTTCATAAAAACTCCTTATTATTTATTACTCAAATGAGACCTCTGCTACCTATTGAAATGAAGATGCTAAAAACTTCCCCGATTTTTTATTTTTCATAAAAAAATAAACAGCACTGCCGGTTTATAAATCCGAAACGCCATCCTTCTATATCTGCGAGTTACAACCGTCTATATTATGGTGTCTTTAAAGAGAGGAAGTGTCTCACTTTTTTATGAGTTATCTACAATTGAGGAACGGAGAGTAATCTGTAATAAATTTATCGGATTACAGACCAGCTGGTACCTTGCGGTCCGTCTCTTAATTCAACGGAAATTTCAAGGAGCTCATCTCTTACGGCATCAGATTTTGCCCACTCTTTTTCTGCTCTGGCAATATTGCGCTCCTCAATTTTTTTCTCAACAAAGGCGGGATCAATATTTTTTAATTTTGCACTGTGATCTCTCATTTTTAACAGAGCAGTCTCAGGATCTTCGGTAATAATATTTAATACACCGCAAACGGTTTTAAGATCTTCAGCAACTGTGCAAATGGT
>JAFGVO010000107.1 GCA_016937935.1 Deltaproteobacteria bacterium
ACTGTCCCAAAACATCCCTTTTCAGGGTGGGGGCATGTTATGAAAAAAACACCTTCAAAGTGGGGGCATGTTTATGAAAAATGACATTTCTTCGGAATCATCACTTCCCTTAACGCCTCCTGCTCCCGGACCTCCTGGTGGCGGACCTCCCGGAGGTGGACCTCCAGGAGGTCCACCTGAAGGTGGTTTAAGATCTTTTAAGCCATCCATTTCTGTCATAGATAGAGAACCGTCACTGTCTGCATCAAGTTTGGTAAAAAGCTCTTCTGCACTTAAGGGCTGGCCACCATCATTTTTTTGTACAGCATCATTTTTTTCTGTGTGACTTTTTACCATGTCTGACAATTCGGTACGGGATATTTTACCATCCTGATCCGTATCAGTCTTGCTGAACATCTGTTTGCGCATTGCAGACATCTCCGAATAGGACATGCTATTGCCAATGCCATTTATTGAAGTCATTTTAATCACCTCCAGTTAATTTGTCGCTTAATTGCGGCTATGGAGTTGATATCGGCAGAATTAACGTGATTCTTTAATCGTTTTGTGTAACCGATTGTAACCGGTTTTCTAATATTTCAAGCATGTATCCAACACCTCTTACAGATATAATATCAACAGTATTAATTTTATATAATTTAAGATTTTTTCGTAGTCTCGCAACTCGCTGATCTATGGCTCTGTCAATACCATCCCATTCAAATCCTAAAAGTCTTAGATGTAAAAAGTCACGGTTTAATATAAAACCTGAATGATTCATAAGTAATCTCAAAAGCTCCTGTTCGCTATTACTTAATCTGTTATAAGATTTGCCAATTAGATTTGAGACTTCTGTTTCTTTGATGTCATACATCTTTTGTGAAATAAAATTATGAGTTGCCGGTTCTGTCTGGTCTAAAATTTTATCATTATATATTGCACCGCTGACACCACTTGATTTATTACGGCAAAGGGCAAGCATTTTTGTATAGAAAAGTTCCGGAGAATTATTCCAGTTGAAACATATATCCACACCAGAATTTAATGCAGTTATTTCCGATTTTTCATCTGCGTTTCTGTTAACCCAGACTATCCAGCCCCTGTGAAAATTCCGCAATTCCATAACCCATTTTTCGTCTGCAAGAAACTGATTTGTATCATCAATGATAACAATTGAAAATTCACAAGATCTGAGCTGTTGAAGAGCTTCCCCGTGGGACTGGGCAAATGCAAGCCTGGTCTGATTTATATAACTGGCTTCTAATAAATCGTTAAAAACAGCCGTGCCGTTAATACCAATCAATAGCATCTTCACAGGAGTGTCATTTGCTGTAAACATCATCTTCCTCATAACTTATTGATTATGGCGGTTGTCAAAACCTGGTTTTGTCATCATTGGGTCGTGACTCTTTGGCATGTTATGATTACCAGGAAGATCAATTTCGGATTCTCTTAAAGTTATTAAAGCGTTGAATATTTTTAGTTGTTCATTGTTTAGAATTTTCTTTAAATCACCTTCCATTTTCTTTGTTGCTTTTCTTAATTCCGGAAATGTTTTTTTAAATATCTTGTCAAATTCAGGGCGATTTTTCTCTAAAATCTTTTGGGCTTTATCCATCTGATCCCTTGTTAAATTAAGCTTTTCAAGGGGTAGTGGATGAAATGGAGGGCGATCCATCCCATGGATTGGAGGTTTTCCACCCATTCGGTGATTTTTTAAAACCAGAGAGAGCCCAAGGCCTGTTCCAATTCCTAATATAAATACTGCGATAAGAATTACTGTATTCCATATGTAATATTTGTTTAGAGCAAAACTACTCTCACTATTTTTTAATTTTTTGGATGAATTTTCAGCTTCCAGAGCAGCTTTATCCTCGGTTTTATTATTTTGCTTCATTGAATCCTCCAAGCAGTGACCACATCTGCTCTGTAGTAGGCAAGTCAGACTCTTTTGCAAAACTTACCAGTTGTATTGCTGCAATCTCTTCTTCTGTTGATAAATTATCTGATAATTTGTAATTTGAAATTGTCTGATTTTTTGAATAGGCAACTCCCCATACAATTCCGGTAATAAGCGTTGCAGCAGCAAGAATTGGAAAGGTGCTTTTATATAATTGTGTAATAAAACCGGTTCTATTTTTATGTCTTAAAGATGTTTCAGATACTATATGCGAAATCATATCTTCCCATTTTTCAGACTCCTTTGAGGTAAATAGATTGTCATAATCGATATTAAAATCAGGCATTTGTAGCCTCCTTTTGAGGACCACTTGTTATGTTGAAGTGTTCCTTTAAAATATTTCTTGCATGAAAAAGCTGCCAGCGACATGCCTCCACAGAAATTTCGAGAATTTTTGAAATTTCCGGATGTGTCCATCCTTCATGTTCGTGCAACAGGATTACTTGACGTTGTAATGGTGTTATCTGCTTAAAAGCTTCACGCAAGTCATTTCGTGCAGATATTTTTTCATAATTATTTTCATCACTTTTAATTACTTCATCATTAAGTACATGATGTTTTCTTTTTTTTAACAGGTTCAGTGATTGATTTCTGGTGATTTTAATAATCCAACCGCTGAAATATTGGGGATCAGATAATGTATTAATTTTGCTCATTGCTAAAATGAGAGAGTCCTGAGCAACATCCTCTGCATCATTCATATTACCCAATATTGCATAAGCTATTCCAATACAGGAACGCAAATGTGTCCTGGCCAGTTTTTCAAAAGCATCACGATTTCCATTTTTCGCACTATGTACAAGTTGTATAAGTTCATCAGGCTGTAATCTGTTTTTCATTTTGTATCCACCGTGTTCCTCCGCCAATAAGACAATACAGGATGCAGAACTG
>JAFGVO010000108.1 GCA_016937935.1 Deltaproteobacteria bacterium
ACTGTCCCAAAACATCCCTTTTCAGGGTGGGGGCATGTTATGAAAAAAACACCTTCAAAGTGGGGGCATGTTTATGAAAAATGACATAAAGCAAATGATTTTATTATTAACAAAGATAAGCTTTATGTTGCTCTTGGTAACAATGGCGTAAAAGTTTTTGATATTCAAAGTGATCACTCCCTGAGCCTTTCTAAAACATTATTAAATGTTTCAGGAAATGCCGTGGGTTTTTATCTTATTGAGAATCAGGTATGGGTAAAACTCGAAACACTGTCTGCGGTTCCTTTAGAAAGTTTAGGGACAAGTTCAAGTCCTGTTGTACAGACAAATGATAATGTTAAACAGGTAGAGTACACAGAGAATAACCCCCAGACTAAAACAGATATTGCCCCGGAAATAAAGATCGAAAAAACCGAAAGTGAGATTAAAATTTTAGCCGTTTTTAGAGACAGAGTTAAACTTAATGTTGGGAGCAAAGATGGAATAGCAGATGGAAATCAATTTGATGTTTTTAGAGAAGAGACAATTAAAAGTGAAATGGGTAAAACCGTTAAAGCTGATGTTAAGATTGCCACCATTGAAATAAAGGCAATAGGGGTAGATTATTCACTTGCAGTGATTCCACGAGGTGTAGTTGTTCATAAAAGTGATTCCGTAAAAAAGAGTACTAAAAACAAGCGAATATTTTCTGTCTATCCAGAAAAATTAAGTAATATTGCAGAGGTGTCTTTTGTGATAAGACCAATGATCAGTCTTTCATCAGGTGGTGGATTTGGTTCAATGGTTGAGGGAACAGCCACATATACAGGTGAGCATTATTTTATTAATTTGCGGCTGCAGCCAATATCAATCGGGCGAGATAATTCAAATACAATGGCAAATGGATCCATGTTTGTGGAAGGTGGATATGACAGCAGAGCGTTTGGAGTAGGATTAGGTATTGGTGCCGGTTTTACAAATGCAGGATTAAATCAGATTATTAATAATTTCTATTACGACGGGTATGGTGATTCAACGCAAACTGGACCAGAAGATTCAAATGTTGGTTTTGCTCTGTCACAGGCAGTACGGCTTGGGGCAAGAGATGGCTTGAACCTAACAGTATATAATAATTTTATATATATAGGATCAGAACATAATGGATTTTATTATGGAGGCACTATTGGGAAAATATCGATTCCTCTAAATCTTAAAGTTAATCTTTTCTTATATGGGGGCGGTGGTCCCATTGGATATGGGTTTGGAGAAATCGGTGTTTCTACTTGGGTTTTAGGAAATGGAGGTCCAGGTTCAGTTGCTATTACAGGGGCTCTTGGATGGGCTGGAATGTGGAAATATACAGATGACTACTATTCTGAAGATGGATATTATTATGATGAGACTGTTTCAGTTACAGGTCCAACAGCGTCACTTGGTTTTGTTTATAGATTTGGTAAAAAATAGTGCATCATTTTAAAAAGAGATGTAGGATTCTTTTCAGAAATACGAAAAACCCCATATTTTACAATAAGACAGGAGAACATAATGGCTGCAGGCGGAATATTTTTAAAAGGTAATTTTGCACATATCGTGACTTTGGATGGCACAAAAAATGATCATAAAATGATCGATGAAAAATTTGATAAAATCGAAATGGTAAAAAATCCATCTCAAAAAGATGTTGCAAAAATTTGTGATACCATTGCCCGATATATTAAGAAAAACGATATTACAATACTTACAGTAAATAGACGAATTACAGCAGGTCAGATGGCCGGAGCAGCGGGTACATTTTTATGGGAAGGTGTACTTTTGGCAACAAGTCCTGTTCCACTCAATTTTGTACATGCGGCAACATTAAGATCAACAGTAAAGAAATTCGGAGACCTTAAAAAAACTTTTCCAGAAGAAAATGTGCTCCAATCAAAAGCATATGACTTTGCCTTTGAAGGCCTGAAATAACCCCTCCCCATAAATATTCAATTTAAATTTTGAACCAAGAATACTCTATGCTTTAATTTTAAATTCAGGATAATCTGTGTATCCTGATGCACCGGGTGCATAAAAAGTCTCATACACCGGTTCATTCAATTCAGCATCAAGTTCAAATCTTCTTACCAGGTCCGGATTAGAAAGAAAGAGAACACCAAAAGATATTGCATCAACAAGACCTGAATCGATTGCTTTTTCTGCTGCCTCTTTAGTGTATTTTTCATTTCCGATAAAAACACCTTTAAATAATTTTTTAAGTTCAGGGGTGATACTATCTTTTGCCTGATGTTCGCGAGTAAAAATAAAAGCAATATTCTTTTTTGATAATTCACTAACAACATATCCAAATAAAGCGCGTGGATTTGAATCCCCTACATCATGGCTATCACAGCGTGGAGCCAGATGAACACCTACCTTATCTGCGCCCCATACACTTATTACTGCATCAGCAACTTCTAATAAAAATCGTGCTCTATTTTCAATTGATCCGCCATAATTATCATTTCTATTATTTGTACTGTCTTGTAAAAACTGATCAATAAGATAACCATTGGCCCCGTGAATTTCCACACCATCAAAACCTGCTTTTTTTGCGTTTGCAGCGCCTGTCTTATAGGCCTCAATAATTTCTTTAATTTCATCAGTTTCCAGTGCGCGAGGGGTTTCATATTCTGTAACAGGTCTTACTAATGAGACATGGCCTTTTGCTCTAATCGCTGACGGTGCAACAGGTTGCTTCCCATCTAAAAATATAGAATGAGATATTCTTCCCACATGCCATAATTGCATAAATATTTTTCCATCTTTTGCGTGTACTGCTCTGGTGATTTTTTTCCAGCCTTCAATTTGTTCTTCCGACCAGATACCGGGGGTATCAGCATAACCGACCCCCATCGGTGTAACAGAAGTAGCTTCAGTAAGAATTAACCCGGCTGTTGCTCTTTGCTCGTAATATTTTGCCATTAAATCATTTGGAATACGCTCTTTGCCAGCGCGAGATCTGGTCATAGGTGCCATTATAATTCTATTAGGTATGGTTAATGTTCCAATTTTAAAGGGGGTAAATAATATGTTCATTAGTGTCTCCATTGTTAGATATTTCTCAAGATTAAACTTAAACACGTGTTTGCAGTTAGCACCCAGACTTTTTAAAATGTTTTTTAATAGGATTCGTTTTCCCTATTACTTTCAATGGTTTAGATACTTATTGAATACCATAAAAGAGAAAAAACGTCTCTTTTTTTACAAAAAATACTTTTTTTCTATTTATTTCAAATACTTATATTTCTGGGATGGAAACTAG
>JAFGVO010000109.1 GCA_016937935.1 Deltaproteobacteria bacterium
AGGCAACTGCTCTGTTGGCAAAAAAGAGAGCGTGGCAATAGTTCCAACATCCTTGCCGATAAGCTCATTTAAAAAATCAATCAATAGGGGTTTGTTAAAATCTGTTCCAAACAGCTTTTTAAATCCAAAATCTGTAAACAGATTCATATATCTATCTTTTAAAGTCCGCATCTTTATAACCTTCTCATTTAAAAACAAACACAGCCAACTCTAACAACAATAACAAAAAAATATCAATTCTTTACTCTAAAAAGAGATCTCTAGTAAAATAACAGCCCCAAGCAATAACGCCTATCACTTTATAAATTCTTAGAGCTCAGGTGTTTTTTTAGGCCCTTTTCTATTTTATTTTCCATGCTGCGGACTTTCCATCTTGTTATCTGCATTTGTTTGGCAATATCCCGCTGGGGGAGTTCCTGCACATATCTTAAATTAACAAACTGCTTTTCTGTATCACTGAGGGATTGCATATAAATTTGAGCTTCGCTGGCGCAGGTTTTCCAGTAAATGTTTTCATCTTCAGACGCTTCTACTGTCTCTTCAGGTATTGGTGAATCTTTACTTTTATCAGAGTAGTTAAGGGCATCTTTTCTGTTTTTTCTGCTGCGGTCAATTGCTACATTTTTAGTAATGTTTTTTAGAAATGTTTTATAGGGACGTATTCCATCATAACTTGTTCTTGCATTCTCACTGAAAGCTTTTATAAAAATGTCCTGGACAAGTTCTTTAACTGTTTCCATATTATCGTTACCCCAGATGCGGGTTTTACCATCATGAATATAAAATCCGTTGGCAATAATGGATTCTACATATCCAACATAATGCCTGTAAACGGTTGTCATTGCCTCAGGATTTCCGGATTTAAATTTGGTAAGCAGTTCTTTATTATCAGTATATTCCAGCACTATAATCGGCCTACTCAGTCATGGTATGATGCATGCCACACGAGGTAATATGCTTACTAATATTGTCAATTCATACTTTACATCTTTACTTGCAGCAGTTCCGGAAATTTTCAAAGCAGAGGGTCTTCGATAAACCTATTTGTGTTTTCATGGACATGATGGACTGTATAATTATTTGAGGACTGGCACCTCGAAATTTTCCTCTTAGAGAAGGAAACAAATTATACTATTTATCCCTTTTAAAAAGGAAAATATGACAAATTAAATAATTATATAATTATTTAAAAATGAAAAAGAGTTAGTCTATGCCGATGATTGTTGTGCCGGGGGTTATTTCTACTGCGTGGGTCAGCCATCTGAAGTTGTCCAGGAGGGTTATTGAATCCCAGCCACACCCTACTCCTGCGTCTCCTTCGTCGTGAATTGAGAATGTGAGGTAGAATTCATCTCCCGGGTTCTGTACACCCCAGGTTGTGCGCAGCCAACCTGTAGAACCGGCGCCTTTGGGCGTACCAGGATCCCAGCCCGTGGCACGCTCATCACATACAAAATCTTTGTTTTCAAAAAAATTGGCATCAACTTCAATTTCGTTTCCGTTTGAGTCAAAAGAGATGTTTGTTGTTTTACCGCTGTTTACAGATTTATACTCTAAAATTGCGTAGAAGGTATCATTCCAACCTTGATCTAAATATTCAGGATATTCTGATGAAGCAAAGAGAAAATCAAAAGAGAAACCCAATGCATTAGAGGGGGCTTTTAAGTGAACTTTAAACTGGGTTACATCACAGGCTGAGCCAGGTGGCGTGGTAACTTCAATTCCTCCCTGAAAATCCGGTTGAGGATCAGTTGCATCCATAACATTTCCATCAATATATTCTGCCTGATTTGCATCTGCCTGCAAAACATTTCCTGTTGCAATTGCAGCAAAATAGTGTCCCTGACGAGCTGTAAAACAGTCGAAGACTCCTATCTTATCTAAGGTGGCATATGCAACGTCGTAGTTTACTGTATTGGAGTGAATTTTTTCTCCACCGAGATAATAACGGGGATCACAAAGATTTATTGCTGCGGCTAAGGAAGCTGGGCTTTTACCATCATCACTGTCATCATTAAGATAATCAGGAGTAACGCCCTTTTCAAGTTCAGTATCGCATAGCTCAACTTCGTCAATTATTCCGTCACAGTCGTTATCCATGCCGTCACCTGTTCCGTCGGGGCCTAAATCCTCAATTGCATCAGGATTTATATATGGCTCTCTGTCGTGGCAGTCACCTTCTATATTTGTATATCCATCTTTATCATCATCAACATTAGGGTCATCAAATTTTGGGTAGGTATCTGAATCACTGTCAGAGTCATCTGCTGATGAGCTGCTGTCTTTTGATTTGTCGCTATTTGTATCAGCAGTGTCACTGCTATCAAGAGATGTATCACTGCTGTCTGTTGTTGGGGTTGAAGAATCCCCTGTGCCGGAACTTTTTTCACATCCTGTTATCAGAAATATAACTGACAATACTGCTGTAAGTTTGAAAATTTCGTTGAAAATATGTCTTTTACCGGTTTTATTAATTTGCACTTAAACCTCACTTGTAAAGTGTTAGCAGAACATCACATGTAATATTATATATTATATGAGTTCTATTTACATCAAAAAATTTATGGCAAAAAATTTATAGGTATTAAACAGATATAGCTAAATGATTACATGCCCGCTGAAGTTGCTTTTCTGGCTTCTTCAATATTTGCTTCGTTCACAGCCTGCTCCCAGGTTATGTAAAGATCATTTAAATATACAAGGACAGGCTCCAGATGATCTGCATTCATCTGGTGATTTGCCATGAAAATACGATCGAGCATAAATATATATATCTGTTCGAGATTTGAGCAGAGTGCCGGTGACATTTTATGATCAAGGGCATTAATAAACTCTGCAATTATATCGTGTGCTCTGCCAAGACTGATTCCTTTACCTGCAAAATCCCCTGCTATTATCTGCTCTTTACCAAGTTCAACAAAACGAATTGCTGCCTGATATAGTGTTAACAGCACTCGTCCCGGATTTGCGGTTTCCACATGTACTCTCTGATATTCATTTCGCTGAAAAAGTGCTCTTTGCATAATAACTCCCTCTTAAAACTAATGCGCCCTTAAATAATAACATTTATCAACCAAGTGAACTCAAAAGCTGATTACCCTGTGCTGTAAGAGAACTCATAAGTACTTCCATACTGGTAAATTTTCTTCTAAGGTTCTCTTCAAATTTTGTGACATAGGCTTCCTGCCTGTCTATTCTGTCATTCAGATTATCAATTGTAGAGTTGAAGCTTGCTGTTTTATTAGTTAAAATTCCGTCACTGGAATTTATAAACTGCTCAACAAGTGCATCCATTTTGTCCGCAAGACCATCAACTGAATGGTCTGATGTTCCTGAAAACAGTTCTGCAACTCCTGTGGGATCGCTTGCAACTGCCGCACTTAATTTTGTAGAATCAATTGTCAATGTACCGTCGCTTGATGTTTTAATTCCAAGTTCTGACATGAGAGAATATGTGCCTTTTAATCCGCCTATTGAACTGCTGACTATTGAGCCTAACTGTCTTTGCAATGATTGAAGTGTTGAATCACCAGTTAGATGATTATCCCCTTTAGCTTCACCGGTAAAAGCAAACTCACTGTTTATTTTTGACATGATAGAATTATAGGATGTTACAAAATCTTTAACATTCTGCTCAATTGAAGCTGTTTCAGGAGCAACCGTAAGCTGAAACTCTGATGATGTGGTCTCTTTTAAGTTTAAAGTTACACCAGGAACAGCATCAGTCACCTCATTATTGGAACTTTTAATTGGATTATCATCAATTGTAAGTAACGCATCCTGTGCAACCTGATACTGATTTGCCGCTTCATCAAGATTAAGTGCCAAGGTACCGCTCTCGGCAAAAGTAATTCCATTTTCAGCACCTGTCTCATTGCCGTTAACCTGAATTTTATACTCTGTACCAGTGTAAACAAGTCCGGCTGTAACATTTGCATCAGAAGAATTTATCTTGCTTACTATATCCTCTAAAGTATCTGTGGCCTCAACAGTAATATCAACCTGATCTGCGCTTCCTACTGTTATTGAAAGGGTTCCATCTCCTGTAACTCCTGCAACATCTTTATCCGTAAAACCGTCAGAATATGTTCTCTCTGCCTTGGCAAGCTGTGTAATGTTAATGTCATAAGTTCCAGGAGTTGCGCTTCCTGTTGCAGTGCCTTTTATAGCATCACTATTTGTACTTGTAACACCATATGAGAGAAACTCACCTGCGGTATCCATCTCTTTGGATTTTGTCTGTAATGACTGAAGGCTCGAATTTATCCCTTGCAGGATTTTAATTTTTGATGAGTAATTGGACTTTTCAGTATTCATATTATTAATAGGAATACGTTCCAGAGATACCAGCTGACTAATCATAGACGCAGTATCAATACCTGACCCTAAACCCGAAAAAGTGATTCCTCCTGTTGCCATTATAACACTGATCCTTTCAATCTAACTTACATTATAGCATTCACATATTGACTGTTCTGACTTGACATTTTAGAGGCCATACTTATTGCTTCATCTCTTGGAATCTGCCAGACCTTGTTCTGTCCATCAGGAGAGTATATTGTAAACACAACCACTCCTCTTTCGGCATCATATTCAATTTCAACTTTACGTTCAGAAATACTGCTGGACTGCTCCAGCTTTTCAACCGCAGATGCGAGGGCCGGATCATTCACCTGAGAAACCCTGTTCAGTTTAATGTCCTTCTGGATACTTTCGATGTGCCCTGACTCGTTTTTATCACTTTCAAAATCAGGACCTTTTGTTAAACCGGGTATACCTGCTGCAGCACCCATAACATGCTCCTTTGCACTGCTTTAAGCAGCAAAAAGAAAACTCCCGCTCTCTTCAGTTCTTGCGGCAAAGAGAGCGGAAACTTTCAAAATAACTCTACCTGATGAGAGACAGTGCCATTCCGGGCAGCTGATTTGCCTGCGCCAACACTGAAACTCCAGCCTGAGTCAAAATCTGGTTTCGGGTCATATTCACTGTTTCATCTGCAACATCAACGTCTCTGATACGACTGTTTGCTGCTGCGAGATTCTCCCTTGCACTGGCCAGATTGTTAACGGTAATTGACAACCTGTTTTGTTTTGCACCAAGAGTACCTCTTGTTCCTGACACAGTTTGAATAGCTGTATCAATTGTTGCAAGAGCTGCCTGTGCACCAGTTGCTGTTGAGATGTCGAGTGAATCAACACCAATACCTGAAGCCGAACTGTCAGCAATGGAAATTGAAATCTGGTTATCTGTACCTGAGTTGATACCAACCTGAATATCAATACCTCCTGACGCACTGCCATCTAACAGTGAAGTACCGTTAAACTCTGTAACGGCAGAAATACGATCAATCTCTTCAACGAGTTCGCTGAACTCATTATCAAGGTAACCGCGCTCTTCCGAACCGAGAGTACCGGTAGAAGCCTGAACAGAGAGCTCTCTCATACGAGTAAGAATATTTCCTGTCTCATTAAGAGCACCTTCTGCGGTCTGAACAAGAGATATACCATCATTGGCATTTCTCTCGGCCTGACCTAAACCTCTAACCTGAGCATTCAATTTTTCACTAATGGCAAGACCGGCAGCATCATCTTTGGCAGATGTTATTCTCATACCAGAAGATAATCTTGAAAGGCTTGTTCCAAGAGCTTCCTGACTTTTACCCAGGTTTCTTTGTGCGTTGATGGCCGATGTGTTTGTGTTAATTACTAGTCCCATAATACTTCCTCCTTGGAAGCCGGAATATTAATCCGGGGGGCGTCGTGCCCCTGGTTTATAATTTAAAGCTCCTACGGGTGCCGCATTGCTGCCCGCTTTTCTGGCTTCACAGTATCTATCGGTTGTTTTGATTATGACTTTAGGAAAAAATTAAAAAAATTCTCATATTTATTAAAATTGTTGATGTCTTTGAAAAATGTGTTAATAGATTCTATTATAAGTATTGCTTCATTATAGATATTATAATCAGGTAAAACATAGAAAATAATTTCATTATAAACAATTCCAATTTTAGGAGATATAATCATGAATAATAGTGAATTCAATCTATTTAGTGGCGGACTTACAGGTGCAGAAGCCGCATTTGGAGAGGCTGCTGAAAAATATAATGTAAAAGAGACCAACTTCTCTTTTGAAGGCCACAAACTTAAGAGAGATAAAAATGTTGTCATTCTTAATGATGCAGAACTCTTAAGAGGCCAGGTAAGCATGGAGATTGTTGCTGAAACAATGGGAAGAAGATATCACAATGCCGCAACAATAAGAAAAGTTATTCAGGTAATTTTTCATATGATCAATCACGGGCATCAGATTTTTGCAATTGGTATTATTCAGCAGGATAAAACTGTAAAAGGAGGAACCGGCTGGGGTGTTGAACTTGGCAAGTTTTTTCACAGACCTGTACATGTATTTGATCAGGAACAGGAAAAATGGTTTACATGGACTGACGGTGACTGGAAAGAGGACACTCCTGTAATTTCAGACAAAAACTTTTGCGGTACAGGAACAAGATTTTTATCTGAGAGCGGACAAAAAGCTATTGATGATCTCTTTGCCAGATCATTTAAATAATTCAATTAACATTCCATCTAAAACAGGCCAGATACCGGCTCAAAACAAAGGAACAATAGAATGAATGATATAAATAAAGAGAAAGTAATTCTTGCGTATAGCGGCGGTCTTGATACTTCAGTAATACTTCAGTGGCTTTTAGAAAGAAATTACGATGTTGTAGCATATATCGCAAACGTTGGTCAGGATGATGATTTTGATGCTGCCAAAGCAAAAGCGCTTAAAATCGGTGCCAGCAAGGTTTACATTGAAGACCTTCGTGAAGAACTTGTCACAGATTACGTTTTTCAGATGTTTAAAGCCAATGCAATATATGAGAGTCGTTATCTCCAGGGAACAGCAATTGCAAGACCGATTATTGCAAAGCGACATATTGAAATTGCTCAAAAAGAGGGTGCCCAGTATGTATCCCACGGAGCAACAGGAAAAGGCAATGATCAGGTTCGCTTTGAACTTGGATACTACGCTCTAATGCCCGATGTTAAAATTATTGCTCCATGGAAAATGCAGGAGTTTCTAGATCAGTTTAAAGGACGTACTGATCTTATAAATTATGCTCAGGCCAACGGAATCGAAATTGCCCAGACAACAAAGAAACCGTACAGCGAAGATGACAATCTTCTTCATATCAGTCATGAGGCCGGGGTTCTTGAAGACCCGTGGTACAGACCCGAAAAAGACGTGTTCTCTAAAACTCTCGATCCAATGGATGCACCGGACGAAGCTACCATTATTAATATTACATTTAATAAAGGTGTGCCTGTAAAAGTTGAAAATGAAAATGACGGTACAGTTGTTGAAAAGCCTCTTGAACTTTTCATTTATCTCAACAAACTTGGACACGACAATGGAATCGGAAGAATTGATATTGTTGAAAATCGCTTTGTTGGTCTTAAATCAAGAGGTATTTACGAAACTCCCGGCGGTACTATACTTTTAAACGCCCACATGGATCTTGAAGGTATCACCATTGATCGTGAGGTTCTTAGAATCAGAGACATGATTAAACAGAAATATGCAGACACAATTTATAACGGATTCTGGTTCAGCCCTGAAATGGAATTTTTAAACGCAATTGTTGATAAATCTCAGGAAACTGTAAACGGAACAGTATCATTAAGATTGTACAAAGGTAATGCCTATGCAACGGGAAGAAAAAGTGACAACTCTCTTTATGATGAAGATTTATCAAGTATGGATATTGAGGGCGGATATGATCAGAAAGATGCACAGGGCTTCATCAGAATTAATGCTGTCCGTCTTCGCACATGGGCTAAAAAGCAGTCTGACAGATAATTTTTTTTGCTGTTTGACATAACTGCCATTTGCAATTAAAAATTGCTTAATGAAAAAAAAAGTCACAAATACCAAAAACCTGCCTTTAAAAAACCCTTCAGAATATGTTGTAATTCCGGATATCAGACAATCCATGGCTCATACAGCTCTCGCATTTGGATTTGTGCTTATTAACCTTCAAAACCCATACAAAGACCAGCTTTTGGATAACTGGATAAATGCAGTTGTCTTTTTTGCAATGCCAATAGCTGCAATAATCAGCTGGGTATTGTTTTTCATACGTCTTGGGGTGTGGAAAAAAATTCCTCTAAATACCAGGGCAGTAATTACAAAGACTCCCGAAACATTAAAAAACAGGGCAATATCTCATCTGCTGATTTCTCTTCTGGCTTCAGGGCTTACAGCCATAGGTTATATTGGTCACCTGATTTCCCCGGTTTATAACCATTTTAATGTTGTTACGGGTAAAATTATAATCTACTCGGATATTTTTGCAGGTATTGTATCAATTGCAATTATTAGTTCATCGGTAAGAGATATTATTGTTTTTGCTAAAAACAGAATCCAAAAAACTGCCTGATTTTTTTCTAAAGTTTTACAGCGTTGTGCCGATAATATTAATATGTAGTGGTTTAAAATATTTTTAGAGCATTTATTTTTATGGAAATTGGATCAAATTTTAACTTTTCTAACTTATACAATTACCAGTCCCCAAAGGGGGATAACAATATTACTTCATCCGCTTTTGCCAATAAAAACAGTGATTCAAAAAATGGAAAAACCGGACAGAATGAAATACCTTCCCCAAATACATCATCCCCAAATATGCCATCAAAAGATGAGCAAAAAGAGATTGAATCTCTAAAAAAAAGAGATCTTGAAGTCAAAGCCCATGAACAGGCTCACCTTGCTGCAGCTGGAGGTTTTACATCAGGTGGAGCGCAGTTTGAATATCAGACAGGTCCTGATGGAAAAAAATACGCCGTGGGCGGGCATGTAAATATCAGCACATCTGAAGAAAAAACTCCTGAAGCTACAATTGCAAAAATGCGTGTTGTGCAAAGAGCGGCACTGGCACCGGCTAATCCCTCGGGGCAGGACAGGCAGGTTGCAGCAGCAGCAGCTCAAAAAATGGCTGAAGCACAA
>JAFGVO010000110.1 GCA_016937935.1 Deltaproteobacteria bacterium
AACCCACAAACCTTGGGGTATCAAGACACCAAAAGTGTTTTTTAAAGCGCACATCAGGCGGATTAGCCTGCAACGCAATTAGCTCAAGGGGTTTATTGTTTTATTTTGTAAATATTTCAGTTACTATGACCCCGTCGTTTGTTTTTATTATCCCTGCTCCAAAATGTGTAAATTGAGGGTCAAGTATTTTTATTTTATGGGAAGGGCTGTTCATTAAATTATGATGGGTTCTTAATACGGTTCTGCTTTTTGCAATATTCTCTCCCATATAAGCTGGAAATATTTGAAGTTTTTGTAATCGGTCTTCTAAAAATCCGGTGGTTTGTGAGTAGTGTCCGAAAAATCCGTTTTGCATCATATCCTTTGAATGATTTCTTGCAACCATATCAAGAGTTTTATCTCTTTGTAATATTTTTAAACCATGTTTCTGTCTCACAGAATTTATTAAATTAACCAGCTGGGCATCAAGTGGAGAGTCATCATCGTTGTTGTCTGGAAAGAATGATGGTGTTAAATCAATATCGATTCCAGAAAAAATTGGTACCAGAAGAGATGTTTCAGATCCGTTTTTTCCTGTTACCTGAAGTTCAAGTCTGTATTTTCCAGTTCCTTTAAATTGTACAGAAAAAGAAAAACTGTTTTTTCCAAGTACATATGTTTTTATTTTTTTTACACTTCCATCAGGGTTTTCAAGATATGCTTCAGCATCAAAGTGAGCAGTGTCAGCAAATTTACCATGTATCTGAATGGAGGACCCTGGAACAACAGAAGATTTAAAAGGTTTAATATCAATGCTCCGTTTTACACCAATGAAAATTGCTACAGGGATTGGGCTATTGTAAACACCTATGCCACAATGTGTGAAGTTATCTTTTTCTTCAAAAAGTAATTTTTTTAAACTATTTATACCATTTTCAGAGAGATTAAAGACATATGGCTGGATGCGATAGTCGTAATTTCCATAAAAAAGCATATTGCTTCGCAGCATATCAAGTCCATCCTCTTTTAATACTTTATCCATTGATATGTCTTTTGCGTGTTTTCTGGCCGCATTGATAATTGAACCTTCAAGGGTGCAGAAGTTACCATGAGTATTAGTCAGATTATTTAGAATGGCCTGTTCATCTTTCGACAAAATAAATGGATTATTTCTTCCATACCATTTTTCCGGTTCTTCAACTGGTTGATTATTTGAAGTATCGAGAGTCTGACTAGCTTTAATCTCGGATTGATTATCAGATATATTCCTGGTTTTTGGTGCACAGGAAGCAGTAAAAACAATTATAGTAAACAGTATTAACGGCCGCAGCACTTTTTAAATTTCTTGCCTGAACCACATGGGCATGGGTCATTTCGTCCAACTTTAGGCTCAATTCTTTTTACTGTTTTGGGTTTTGGAGGTTCACCAGCGCTATTTTGACCTTCTGCTCCATGAGCTTCAACAGTTTTTCGATTCTGTTTAGGCATTGCGATTTTCTGAACGTCTTCCTGTGCTTTAATTGTAACGTGAAAGGTATTTTCAAGAACATTGTTTTTGATATGATCCATCATCTCAATAAACATTTCATACCCTTCGATTTTATACTCCTGCTTGGGATCTCTATTACCGTAACCCCTAAGACCAATTCCCGAGCGAAGATGCTCCATACCTGCAAGATGTTCAAGCCACTGTTTATCTATCTGTCTTAAATAAAAATGCCTGAATGCTCCTACAAGTACATCTTTCCCCATCTCTTTTTCTTTTTTGAGAATATCCTCTTCAACAGTATCAAAGATTTTCTGGGCAATCTCTTCCTGACTTCTCGCATCTTTTAATTCAGGAATTTCAACCCCCAAAATACTTTTTATTGAAAGAGCAAGTTCATTTAAATCCCAGCTTCCATGTGACTCTTTGCCGCAATGGGTTTCCACAAAGCGTCCGATGAGTTCATCAATGTCATCTAAGAGGCGTTCTCGCTGTGCTCCAAGGGATATTGGCACCTGTATAAGAAGTTCATCAAGGATCACTTTAGGATCTTTAATATCGTCAATATTAACTTTAACACCGTAAAATTCATAAACCTGTCTGGAAATACGATCTGGAAATGGTTCTACAATATGAATAAAGTCAGGCTCAGGAAGCTCCCCGTCAGGGCCGGGAGGAGGTGCTTCAGTCAAACGGCTGTGAACTATAATTATCTTTTTAAGTGTGTCTTTTATACTATCTGTAAATGCCTTAATCTGATCTTCGGGTACTTTGGCCGGTATCATTTCCCTATCGATATTTTCTCCCGCATTTTTAACATCAGCAAGCCCGACCTCATGCATATACATGCCTTCCAGGACCTGTTTTCTCAAAGCGTAGATTGTCTTGCGCTGCTGATTCATAACATCATCATATTCAAGAAGACTTTTTCTGGAATTGAAGTTGTTGTTTTCAACTTTCTTCTGGGCATTTTCAATTGAACGGTTTACCATTTTATGTTCGATTGGAACTCCGTCTTCCATGCCAAGTCTGTTCATAACTGTAGCCAGACGCTCAGCGCCGAAAATCCTCAGGAGATCATCTTCAAGTGATAAAAAGAAACGGGATGAACCGGGATCTCCCTGCCTTCCAGCACGACCTCTCAACTGGTTATCAATACGTCTCGATTCGTGACGCTCTGTTCCAATAATATGAAATCCCCCTGCGTCAATAACTTCTCTTCGTTCAAGTTCACAGTCCCTTTTAAACTCAGCCACGAGTTTGCCGTATCCTGATGGATCTTCTTCAGGATCAATTTTACCCCGGGCCATCATCTCGGCATTACCACCAAGAATAATATCAGTACCTCGGCCGGCCATGTTTGTTGCAACAGTAACAGCACTTTTACGTCCGGCCTGGGCCACTACATAGGCTTCAGATTCATGATGTTTTGCATTCAAAACATTATGCGTGATGCCTTTTCGAGTTAAAATTCTGTGAATAGCCTCAGATTTTTCTACACTTGCGGTACCGACCAGAGCAGGCTGTCCTCTTTTCTGGCAATCAATAATCTCATCAACAATTGCCGCAAACTTCTCCCGCTCTGATTTATAAATAACATCATCGAGATCCTTACGGATACAAGGCCAGTTAGTAGGAATAACAGTTGTATCTAAATTATAGGTTTTCATAAACTCTTCTGCTTCTGTCTCGGCAGTACCGGTCATGCCGGAGAGTTTATTGTAAAGTCTGAACAGATTCTGAAACGAGATTGTGGCGAGAGTTCTGTTCTCCTCAAGGATTGGAACATTCTCTTTTGCCTCAACAGCCTGATGGAGACCGTCCGACCAGCGTCTTCCTTCCATAGTACGACCGGTAAATTCATCGATAATAATAATTTTATCATCTTTTACCATATAATTTACTTCGCGTTTATAGAGATTATGAGCCTTTAGTGCCTGGTTTACGTGATGAAGATACTCAATATTTTCAGGATCAAAAAGGTTACCGATTCTAAGAGCGGCTTCAACTGTATCAACACCCTCTTCGGTAAGAGTTACAGTAAAACCTTTTTCGTCCACGATAAAATCGGTCTCTTTGCGCAATTTGGGAATAATTGAGTTAACATGTACATAAAGATCAGAAGACTGTTCCGACTCACCGGAAATAATAAGAGGAGTTCTCGCTTCATCAATCAGAATGGAGTCAACCTCATCCACGATTGCGTAATTCAAAGGACGCTGTGCAAAATCATAAACACTGAATTTCATATTATCTCTAAGATAATCAAATCCGAATTCGTTATTTTGACCATATGTAATGTCAGCAAGATAAGCAGCCTGTTTTTCTCTGCTTGATTGTCCGTGATAAATGCTGCCTACGGAGATATCGAGAAAGTTAAAAATCTGCCCCATCCACTCGGCGTCACGGGTGGCCAGATAGTCGTTGACCGTAACCACATGTACCCCTTTGCCCGTAAGAGCATTGAGATATGCGGGAGCAACAGCAACAAGAGTTTTTCCCTCACCGGTTTTCATTTCGGCAATTTCACCGCTGTGAAGTGTGATTCCTCCAATAAACTGAACATCAAAAGGACGAATACCAAGAATTCTTATGGAAGCCTCCCTGATTGTTGCAAAGGCCTCAGGAAGAATATCATCAAGGGTTGCGCCGTTTGCAAGTTTCTCTTTAAATTTGGCAGTCTGTGCTTTTAACTGATTATTTGTGAGATTTTTCATCCCGGTTTCAAAAGCTGCAATTGCTTCAATAAGGGGACGTATCTTCTTCATTTTTCGCCCGTGGGCGGTACCGACAATTTTTTTTACAACATTGATCATATTTATATTTTACTATCCTGTTAAAAATTTAATAAACTGACTATTTGCATAAGTAACTTAAATCTAATTCAGTTAAAGCAAAATTATTTAAAAAAACGGTTCCAAGCTAATCCCCAAAGAGGTTAAAGGCAAGTTGAATAAATAAAAAAAAGGTTAAATTTGTACTATTTGGCTTTCTGGTATTGCTATACCGGTATAAAGTTGCTATGCTATTATTAAGTTAGTTTAAACTAACAGTAATATAGGAGAAAACCAATGAAACAGTGCCCCATAGATTCTAAACTTATTGACAGCACCAGTTCCCGCATTACAGCAGGTATTGTTACTGCACTCTTGCTAATCAGCTCATCTACTGGTTTGATTTTTAATCTCTCGATTTTTTTATTTCTTGCAATTGATTTTTATTCAAGAGCTTTTAGAAATTCAAAATTCAGCCTTTTAGGCAATTTATCTCGAAAAGTCAGAGATCTTTTAAAAATTAAACCACTTATGATAAACGCCGGCCCTAAAAAATTTGCTGCTAAAATAGGATTCATTTTCAGCACTATGTTGCTAATCTACAGTGTTACAGATCTTGTGATGTTAAAGTCAGTATTCCTAATATTCTTTGCATCATGTGCGTTTCTTGAATCAGCTTTCAGTTTTTGTGTGGGTTGTAAAATGTATGAAATATCAACTGATTTAGGCTTAGTTAAGAGTTCAAATTCTTCAGTCAAAATAAATCGATTAAAATAGTTACACTAATACTGCATTTTTGAATTAAATGAGACAAAACATCATTTCTTGTGCTAAAATAGCATTTAAGAAAATGAGAAGATTAATCTACATATTTTTATTGGCTCTTTTTTCGGTTTCATGCATGGAAACCACTCATGGTTTATACATCGATGGAATTGATAATAATGAGATAAAAAAAGGTGAGTCTTCAGAGTTTACTATTAGTGGTGATATATTTCAGCCAGTTGTAAAAAAGAATCTTGGGTGTGGTAACGAATCTTATATGGTTGATTATAATTACGCAGTAAAAATCAGAGAGAATAATAATATAAAAAAAACCTGGATTGATTTGACAGATGTTATCTGGGTAGATGAAAATAATATCAAAGTTACTGTGTCCAGTGAACTGTCAGAAAGTTTAAAAATTGGAAATTATGATGTTATGGTCGAGTCTCCGTCAGGGAGTTTTGATACATTGTTTAATGCTCTAAATGTTTCAGAAGATATTGATACGGATAGTGATACGAACAGCGATACAGGCAGCGATACGGGCAGTGATAAGGACAGCGATACGGGCAGTGATACGGACAGCGATACGGGCAGTGATACGGACAGCGATACGGGCAGTGACACGGACAGCGATACGGGCAGTGATACGGACAGCGATACGGGCAGTGACACGGACAGTGACACGGACAGCGACACGGGCAGTGACACCGGCAGCGATACGGACAGTGATACAGGCAGTGACACCGGCAGCGATACGGACAGCGACACGGGCAGCGACACTGGTATTGATACCGGGAGTGACACAGGTATTGACACTGGAATAGACACCGGCAGTGATACTGATACGGTTACCGATTTTTCAAATATTTGTTATGCCAGAAAACTGGGCGGCACTGAAAACGTCAATGTGGACGGTCGCTTTGATGAATCATTCTGGGAATTAAATAATCATGTGGACAAACAGATTTTTGGCAATTCGTTTGTTGGTGATTTTGATGTGCGTTACGATAATAATTATTTATATATCGCGTTAAAAGTTTATGATACACAGCTTATAAATGATTCAGTCAACCCCTGGGATAATGATTCTGTTGAGATTTATATTGACGGAAAAAATGAAAAGCACAGCAGTTATGACTCAAATGATTACAGAATTATACAGACTTACGGGCGTACTGATCTCTGGATGAATCAGGGGACAGATAACAATTATCTGTTTAAAGCCATTGACTGGAGTGGATATTACATTATGGAGTTTGGAATTCCATTTACAGAATTGGGAATTACTTCTACCGATGGAACACTTATTGGTTTTGATGTTAAAATAAATGATGATGATGACGGCAATGCAGCTGAGAGTTCTATGATGTGGTATGGAAATGCGAATGCCGCAACGGATCCTTCTGTTTTTGGAACCCTGATGCTGGTTGATGAATCTGAATATCCGGAAGAGACCTATTTGAACAGCTGCGGATATTTATGGTCAATGAACACCTGGGATTTGAACAGTGATGTACTTATAAGCTGGGACAAATACAGCAATACCCTGACGGGTTCATATGATCCTGACTGTCAGGCAGGGGATAAAGATGTTTTCTTTTATATATCTACTCCTGTTTATTCTACAACCAACATCAGATATTTAACGGGATTTGATGATGTGACATTAAGAGAGCTGACCTTGTTAAGCGGTTGTAATACAATAACCTGCGAAGATTACTTTACTCCGGAAAAATCAATTTACATAAACTCAGGAAATGTTTCCACCTGGACCTATGTAACAGTCTCTGCAATCAACCCAAAACCCGGGGATATGACTGTAATCAGATTTTCAAATTATTAATTATAAAAGATTTGTATAAATCAGCCTAGGACTTTTGAAAACTGAGATTCAATTTTAGATTCAATTGTACCTTTTAAAGCTTTGCCAAGAAGTCCAAGGGTTATATCAATTGTGATGTCATTTTCAGAAACTGTTACAGTTCCTTTTTTTAATCCGGTTCCTTTTAAATCACATGTGTTTCCATTCCAGCTGCTTTTTATTCCATACTCTTTTTCAAGTGTTGTACTAAAAGCATCAAGTTTGGATTTTGCAGTTTCAAGGCCCAGTGCATGTGGTTTAGTTATATTTATGTCTGACATTTTATCCCATTTCTCCTGATAAGGGGTTTATTTTTAGGTGCATTTTAAAGGAAAAAAGGTCATTTGTACAATAATAAAAATTATAGACTCTATGTTTTAAAAAGAGGTAATATAAATTCGGTCAATAATCAAAGTTTAAAAACAGAGAGGTAAATCTATGAAAAAAAGTATATTTTTAGTGTTGATACTGATGATTGCGGGATGTGGATCCTCAGGTACAGGGACTCAGAATGGAACAGTTAAAAACGGTAACTCCTCAGGGGATCAGACCGGTGGTGATGTGAATATAAATGATGGGGATTTTGGATTAAAAGCCGGTGATGCCAAAAGTGCAGGCGGAGTCCATGGTTCAAAATTAAGACCCACTGCTACAGAAGCTGTTTTAAAACTGATTGTAGTAAATGATAAAAAAGAGCCGATTAGCAAAGTTGTTGCAAAAATTGAAGGTCCGGACGGCTCTGTTGTTTATACTCCGGAGACTGATGCAACGGGATACACGGAGATTCTTATTCCTGTTGGTAAAGAATATAAAATTACATACCTCTCTCTATTTGAAGACAGCGTTGTAAAATCAACTCCAATTCCCAACGAGCCAGGTGTAACTATGAAGCTCGAATTGACATATACACCTCTTGTGCCGGCGCCTGTTGATACTCCTGATGAAGGAATTCTTCTTCCGGTTGAACAGACAGGCCGTCCCTCTCTTATTTTAAAGGGTGTTGAATTTGATACTGCAAAAGCGACTTTAAAGCCTGAGTCTTTTCCCCATCTTGAAAAAGTGGTGGAGTTTATGACCTATATGCCAAGTGCCATAATCGAGGTTTCCGGACATACTGACAACAAGGGTAATGCGGCTAAGAACATGGAGCTTTCACAGAAAAGAGCAGATGCCGTAAAAGACTATCTTGTTTCAAAAGGTATTGAAGAGGACAGGATAATAGCTGTGGGATATGGTCAGGATAAGCCAATTGCCTCAAATGATACAGAAGAGGGAAGAGCTCTCAATAGAAGAACCGAAGCCAAAGATATAAGCGAATAATTCAACCACTCAGTTTGTCACTTCCAGAAATAAGTATTATTAAAACATAAACAATATAGTTGCCGGGCATCATTCAGTTGAAGTTGCAAATATATAACTACTGATTAAATTGGTATCGAAATGCCTGTTTGGTGTTTTAAAGGAGAAGCTTATGAACAGACAGATGATGATCTTTATATTAGCCGGATTAATTATTCTGGTTGCAGGAGTTTCACTTTACGCCCAAATGGGAAGTACCCAGACCGTAAGTGAAAAAACGGAGAAAAATAAGATGAATCTTAAAAAACTTACAGATGAAGAAAAAGCGGTAATTATTAACAAAGGTACTGAGGCTCCATTTACAGGCAAATACGTTCATAACGACAAAAAAGGAACATATACCTGCAAACAGTGCGGGGCTCCTCTGTTTAAATCTGATGCAAAGTTTGACTCCAAAACCGGGTGGCCAAGTTTTGATGATGCTATAAAAGGAGCGGTTAAAGAAAAAACTGACCGGGATGGAATGAGAACAGAGATAGTCTGTGCAAAATGCGGTGCACATCTAGTGTAGTGATTTAAAATTGATGGGCATTATGTATCTTTTTATAAGATCCTGTGTTATAGTGACGTCAGGAGGTAAACCTG
>JAFGVO010000111.1 GCA_016937935.1 Deltaproteobacteria bacterium
AACGGTTCTCCTGCTTTCACAGAAACCGGTTTTTCGATTCCAGGAAACTGAATAAGAAACTCATCATCACCTGCAACGGTGTCTGGCCAGTTTTTTTCTTCTGTTACATCTTGAGAAGGTCCGTATGTTTCAACCCTGAACTGTGAGGAGGTAACACCTCTTTTGCTCAACGAATCAAAAACATTTTTGTGTAATAACGGGGGCCCGCATATAAAAAATGTTTTATTCGAGAGATCTCCTTCAATCTGTTCATTAAGAAAATTTGCATCGATTCGCCCCTTATGTCCCTTCCATGATTTGGTCGGTGCACTTATGGTGTGATGTATTGAAAACCATTTTTGATTTTCAGCAATAGAATTTAGAGACTCCTCAAAAATAATCTGCTCGTTGTTTCTGGAGCCATACAGCAATTTAAATTGAATATCTTCATTGCGAGCTTTTAAATCTTCAATCATAGCCATAAGAGGAGTGATCCCGCTTCCCACTGCAATGCCTACAATATCTTTAGTGTCTCTGATTGGAGTATATACAAAATTTCCATAAGGTCCTGAGATTTTTAGAACCTCGCCTTCGGGTATTTGATGTACAAGATATTTTGAAACATAGCCTTTATCCTGGCTTTTAATAGTAAAATCCATACTGTTGTTATATTTTAGAGCGCCAGACACACTATATGGACGGCTTGTTAGTGCTCCGTCAATATTAACAAAAATATTGAAATACTGTCCTGCCCAAAATGGAGGAACATCTCCTGTTAATGGAACAAATCTTAGAGTTGTCGTATCATCTGTTTCTTTGGTTTTAGAAATCAGCTTCATTGGCATTTCAAATGCTCTAAAAGAGCTTATCTGCTGTTCTACAGAGGGATAAATCTCTTTGAAAGGTTTATTATCAAATTTTTGATATTTGGTACGAATGACTTTACCTACTGTTTTAAAATTTTTAGATAACTGTTTCCATCCTGTAATTTTTCGATTTATTACAGGATCATTTTTTTCGGTTTTTGAGGTGTATTTTGAAAGCCAGAATGTAGATGGTTTTTTATCTGACTCCCTTAATAAATCATTTGCAACATTTATACCTGATGAAATAACACCTTGAAAACCACCTCCGGGACGTGTCCAGGCTCCGGCAAACCATAGTCCGTCAATTGGTGAACTGTTATCAAGGCGAAATCCCGGGTTTTGTTCTGGAGTATTTTCGTAACCATAGATCGCCCCAAAGGGATTGCCGGTATATCGCATGTTTGTAACAGGTGTTGAAATATCAACGGTTTCAACTATTGAGCGGATCTCGGGATATGTTTTTTCAGCCTCACTCATTAACATCTCAGTCATAAGCTCTTTCTGACGCGTATAATCTGACGGGTTAAGCTTTAGCCATTGGTCACCACTTGACAATATAGTCAAAGCTACTACTCCCTTACCTTTTGGCGCAAAATTGGGATTTGAAGCGTCATATGCGCAAAGAGCTGTTACGCCGGGGGCGCCCAGAGTAAGGCATTTTTCATACTGCTCCTCTATATTCATTGAATTATTGAGATATACTTCGTGATTTTCTATACCTGCATATGATGAAGGACGGCTTAAACCAAGATATAGAGTTACCGAACTGAGACTTGGAGTTGCTTTTTTTAATCGCCGTTTGTAAGCGGGAGGTACCTGATCTTCTTCGAGCATTTTGGTCATTGTTGTAAAAGGGCTTGCATTTGATACTATCTTATTTGTTTTAATGAAATTTCCGTTTTCTGTTATTACGCCTGTTACCCTATTATCTTTAAGGGTAATTTTATCAATTCCGTTGGAGAGATTTACCTCTCCTCCGTTTTCACGTATTACTTCAACAAATGCATTTGACAGAGACTGGCTTTTACCCTCTATGGTTGCAGAACCGTATCTTAAATATGTGCTGAATCCCACAGCAAACATAAGAAATGAAAGTTTTTCAAGAGGAAGTCCAAAATAGCCCCAAAGCTGTCCAACAGCCAATTTGGCCAGGGGATCAGAAATGCATGAATTAAGAACAGTTGCAACAGTAACGCCAGCTGCATGAGCAAGATTTGGATACCTGTATAAGGTCGGGATAGGATTGGTGGAGTTTCCCGAAGCTTTTAACGCATCAACTTCTCTTCCAACATATAGTACCTTTTTAAAAAAATCAGCCAGTCCTTTTCTCTCGTTTGGAAATCGCAAACTCAGTGCCGCAAGGGCTGCATCTGGATATTTGGGAATAGTAATGTCAAGACCGTTGCCGATTGATCTATACAATTCATCCATTGCAATAAACTTAACTTTATCCGTTACCCCAAGGTCATTCAGCTGTTTTCTCATTGGACCAGGGTTTTCTTTTGTTCCAATACCGCTCATGGCGTGCAGGGACACCTCAAATTCAAAATCATCTCTAAAAAATGTTGTGGCATATCCTCCGGGTTGAAAGTGTTTTTCAAAGAGAGCTACCTTTTTTCCATTTTTAGAGAGCATTGCCGCAGCACTAAGCCCTCCTAAACCAGAACCAATTACAACTATATCAAATGAATTATTCATATATTTCTCCTGTTAAAGAACTCAACGAGCCTCTGATTTCAACATAACCATTAATTCGTAAGCTTTATTTATAAAGCCGGAGGTAAAAAGATGAGCCGGAACACTTCCCCCCAGATCAAGGTGGTTTTCATAAGTTAGTCGCGTCTTTTTTCCTCCGTCCATCGGTTCCAGCAGCCAGCTTCCGTTTATACTGTTTACATTCATCGCATTTTTGTTTGGGAGTGAAATTTCATTGGTCTTTTTCCAGTATCTTATGTACCTGTGGCTGCCATTTACATCTTTTTCTGACCATTTCATTTTTACTACATACTGGCGATCAGCAATCATCCAGTTTCCAAGGCGTACATAAATGTAGTCGCAATTTTCGCCACAACTGCCAAGGTGCTTACTGTCTTTTACCCCTTTAATTTTATTTTTCATCCCCGGGCCGGTGATAAAATTCCACACATTATCTGTTGGGGAATTTATAATAGTTATAGCTCTTACTTTAGGAACATCGCTTTTGGGAAAGTCCTGCACAAAGAGGGTTACACCTTGTTTGCTTCCATGTTTACTCCATGATGATGCAGCATCAATATTTATAGGTAATATGATCAATGATAATAAAATTAAAGTAGTCATAAAGTA
>JAFGVO010000112.1 GCA_016937935.1 Deltaproteobacteria bacterium
AAAAGAGACTTAGATAAGTGTATTTATTTAAGAAACAGATTAAAGGAATTCAAATATTTTTAGTTGTCAATATTAAACAATGTCCCTATAAACTATTAAACAATGTCCCTATAAACTATAAAAGAGTTATAAATCGTTAAATTTGTAAAATGTCGTAAGACTTTTTTATTCGATTAGTCTAGGTCGCCGTGGGTGAGAGTTTCCCATTTTGTTACCCAGTGGGTTGCATTTGCGGGACGGCCGTCGTTAATCATTTCGAGAGTGTAGGGAAGACTGTATTTAAGGCGACCGGCAAGGTGATTATAGGCTATTTCCCATGTTTTACGTCCACCTCCGTCAGGAGGCGAAATGCCTGATGTATCGGCGAGAGCGGCTTTTACTGTTCCATCGCAAATATTTGAAGGCACTGCTATATGTCCGGTCATCCAGCTTCCGTGCAGCTCCATAAAGTCTGTTAATCTTTTATGATAGGGACTAAATAAGTCAACTCCCTGTTGCCAGGCTATTTCTGCGGCATACATCATTGATCCGAATCCAAGGCCAAGATGTCCAAGGTCTCGACAGGTTTCCATGCAAAGCCCATTAACAAATACAGTACTATTTGCGCTGCTTTCCCAAATACCTACAGTTTCTACAGTAGTACGGTTAGGAGGATTGACAGGAGTTGCACCATCTGTAGTCTGATAGAGATAAATAGGCAGCCAGAATTTCCAACGGTCAATGGCGTTTTTAAGAGAGTTCAAATCATTTTTAAAAACTGCAATTGCCATGTGGGCTTCTATTCTTGATTGTATCCAGTTGTTTTCAGGCCTTTCATCGTTGAGCACGTAGGGCAGAAATTTGTCCAGCATTTCAGTAAATTTAATGATACTGCTATCACTCCATCCAGCATTTGTGTACCTGAGAATTTCAGCACCATTCACATACCAGGGAGCAGCCCAGGCTACTACAAGTCGTGCATTGGAGTCTGTGTTTCCTTCGTAAAGTGAAGACCAGTCATCCATAATTTCAATTGCTTTGTCTGCAAATGATTGGTTCCCGGTAAAGTACCACATAAGAGCAAGTGAATATACTGCCATTCCATCGTCAACCATTTGGGAACAACCAATATTGGGGTTGTTATAAGAACCGCATTCTACCCAGTCATAAGCTTTCTGCGTATAGGTGGTTTTTGAATAATCCGAGTTCTGTAATTTATCAAATGCGCTTTTCCATGGTTCTTTATTCTTCTCAATATTTGTTTTAATTAAGGCGAGTTCTACCGAACTGTTTAGTACTCCGGGGTGCTTCAATGCTGTAGCTGGGGTAGTGTTACTATCAATAGGAAGTTCACAATAAGCTTCTGATATTCCATTGCCTGTAATTGTGAGATTGTCAATATTTGCCAGTCCAAATTCTGTTTCAGCCAAAAGGGTAATGCTGTTTACTCCGGCTTTTAGGGTTGCAGCAGCAGTTACAGTTGACCATTGATCCCACCCGCCTGTTTCGGGAAAAGAGAGACTCGGTTCAATTTTAACATCATTAATTTTTAAAGTTGTAATTCTGTCACCACCACTGTTACTGGCATAGCGCCATTCAAAAGTTACAGATACATCATCTTGAACCATCACTTCCCAGCGGATCTCAGTGCCGGTTTCATTAGGTGTATTTACATAGCCTGTACCTGTAAACCCAGGGTGATCCCACTCTATCGCATTGCTGCCAGTGCAATACCCGTCGTTATTTTCTTCAATTGTAAGTCTGTTTATAGTTGTATCAGAATCAAAATCTGTCGGTTTATCAGAATCAAAAGAAGTATCCCCGGAGTCGTTAATTTTACTGCTGTCGGTTCCTGTTAAATTTGTATCGCTGTTGTCAAAAAGTTCGGTTGAGTTTTCGTTACTGTCTGTAGCTGTATCCGAAAAGGGAGATTGTTTTGATTCACCAGCTGAGCATCCTGTTATTATTATTGAAATAAACAGACCGATTACAAATTTTACCTTCATTGTTTTATCCTTTGATATGTAGATTAGTCTACTGTTGCCTATATTAAGGATACACGAGGCACAAAAAAAGTATCAGTAATTAAGAATTAATTTAATTGATATTAACGGCAGAAGTTCCATGGAGTGGAAACTTCCCCGGCGCCGCTTGCAAGAGTTGTTGCCTCTGTAAGAGATGTTCCCTCAAATGAACAGAGATTATTGATTCCAGAATTGGGGTCATTAAAAAATGGTGTTGTTTCGTTGTTCGTCCATGTTGAAATATCTGTTCCATTTATGGCAAGATGCTCCCATTTTGTTCCTGATGCAGTATCTCGATCCCACCCAAAAAAGTAGACTGTTGAAGGATTGTTTGAATACGGAGAAAATTCAGTATACCCACCACCTTCAGTAAGCTGTTTGGTGAGTGTGTTTTTAAAGATAATGTTTCCAGGACCGCTTGCACCTGCCCATTCTCCCGCATGTTCACCCGCTGCCCACCACAATGGATACCATGTTCCATCCTGTGCAGTGCAGACAGGATTACACTCCCTGTGTTCAAAAGGTACAGCAACCAGATTATTTTCCACAATATTATAACGTTCCCAGCCACCGTGAAGGTTTATGTCGCTATCAATATTGTTAAAGGCAACAATATTGCCAGAAGCCGACCACTGAAGAGTTAAGTGACGAATACCTCGTGTAATATTTCCAGTAATAAGAGAGTTCCATATTTTGCTTAAACGCAAATAGCCATTTCCACCTTTGCCCTTGTTCCATGCCCCTTCAAAGTAGTTGTCTTTAATAGATGCATAACGGACAAACTCTGTAACCACCGGGTGAGAGCCGGTCATATATGTTCGTACATTTCTGACAAATACATTATTTGCCCATTTCATTACAATGCCGTGCATGGCACCTTCATGATCAAGATTGTTGTAACTATGAACAGCATCGTCAGCAGTTACACCAGAGGGAGCAGACTGTTCAATAATAAGATTTTCAATTCCCGTTCCTTCAACAACTTTGAGGGGAATAACCTTGCTTAAATTTGCCGACCCCGTTCCTCCAAGTTCAGACGAACCATCTTCAGTTGAATTGATATAGAGGTCAAACTCAAGAGGACTGTCAATTGTGATGGTTCCCGCTCCAACTGCGGTAACTGTAAAAATCTGCTGCCTCATGTGTCCTCTGATTCTATATGCAGGCAGAACCCCCATCATCTCATAAAATTTATCAGAGTTTGCAGCTCCAACCCAGACATTTGTACCAACACTAAAAGGTGTTGTATTCTCCACATGAATTACACTCTCTCCAGCCATTGATTTCTGTGTGAGCTTAATTCCGGATACCCAGTGAAAGTTAACACTGCCTTCGTAAAAATCCTTTGCTGATTGTGGGGCTGATGCGTAGGCTGTTGTATATTTAGAGGATACTTCTCGTGTCTGAATTCTGAACGCCCCGCGACCTGGCCATATCCAGCCGCCGTTTCCGCCACCCGGGTCTGTAAGTTCACCCATATCAAAATCAGAAATTCCCACATACCGGGTATTATTGTCAGGGGTAAAAATTACTTTGGTAAATTGGGAACTATCAGGATTACTCCCTTGACCTTTTAGTACAAGATAGTCCGCATCTACACCAATCTGCCTTGTAATATTTAAAACACCTGATGGAAGTTCGATAACAGAGTATGAATTTTTAGATCCTGTACAGCTAGTTCTGATATAGTCAATTGCACTTTGAATACCGGTAGTGTCATCACCGGAATCATCAGGAATTACACTGTAGTCATCGATCATTTTTTGAGCTTTAATAATGCAATTTTCATTTGAGGTGTAATCTGTTTCTTCAGGCAGTGAACCATCACCGTTAAACCCTATTTCACAACTTGAATAATCGTAATATGTATCCGAATCCACTGCTGAATCAGAGTCTGAATCAAATGTTGAATCAGATGATGTATCACCTGCACTGTCTGAATCGGTACCTCCAATGATATTTGAATCACTGTCATATATAACACTGTCTGAATTTGTATCTGTGCGGTCACTGTCATCGTAAGACAACTTTTTTCCTGTATCTGAACATGAAACCGGAATTGAAAGCAGTACAATCAATAGTGATACATTCCATAATTTGTTAAATCTTAAAGCCATTTTTTAAACCTCCGTTTAGTTTTTCCATTTTTTCATATTAAGGAAGCATGAGTATTTATAAAAGTATCACTAAAAAATAACCTATCTATAATTAAAAACTGAATTGAAGCAGAATTGCACCATCTATAACAGGTCTGCCCCATTTGGCGAGAGATGAGTCATCTAAAA
>JAFGVO010000014.1 GCA_016937935.1 Deltaproteobacteria bacterium
CTGAGACCACTTTGCGAAACAGATAAAGGCTTCACACTCTTTAATCGGCCAAAATTTAAAAATTTTGCCAAAAAAATGATCTTTTTTTAAAAAAGTTTAAAACATCAATAATATTGAAAGATTAGAAGGATTTATTTTTTTGTGTTTCAGTCTTAAACATGAACTGTATACAATATTTGCAATAAATAACATAAAATGGTGCAACTGGTTGCACTGTTTTACTACACCTTTTGAAATTATTTGTTTGAGGAAATTAAATCCTAAATAATTTTTTGTTTATTGTCCAGTTTTTTGTGCCAGTTCCATTTGAGTCAGTATTCTCTGTTTTGGGGTGATATGAAGGTTTTTTGCAAGGCCCGCAAGCCATAGCAGTCTAATTGTCCATTTTGTGGGGTCCCAGTGCCAAAATTTGATTCCGTTTCTGTAATCCGCGGGAAACGCATGGTGAAAGTTGTGATACCCCTCTCCAAATGTAAAAAATGATAACAGGGCGTTGTCCCTTGCTGTATTGGTTTTTGAGTATGGCTGAGTACCAAAAATATGGGCTACAGAGTTTATAAAAAAGGTTGTGTGATGGCTCACGACAATTCTTAAAAATCCTGCTATTAAAAACATTTCAATAATATGCTCGGTTATCAGGCCTAAAATAAGAGATATGGCGATATTTAATCCTGCCCCGAAGAGCAGGTAATGGTTGTGCTGAAACATTACAATTTTATCCCTCTGCAAATCTTTAACATTTGAAAAGTCAACCTTTGCGCTCGGGTAATCCCTAAGCATCCATCCAATGTGTGAAAACCAGAATCCCCGTTTTGCGCTGTAGGGATCTTTAAAGTTGTTATCTAGATTTCCGTGGTGACGCCTGTGGTCTGATGCCCATTTTAAAATACTGTTCTGAAGAGAAATGGTGCTTACAATTGCTAAAATTCCCCGTACAAGATAGTGAGCCTCAAATGTTTTGTGGCTCCATAATCTGTGATAGCCCGTGGTAATAGATATATTGCTCACAGATAAAAGTACCCCAAACGCGATGAAGCTGGCAGGTGTAAAATCGTAATACAACCCATAAACCGGTATTCCAATTATTGGAATCAGCGTGATTATTGTAAACACCGCAATAATATCCCACCTGGGCTTTGCATTATCAAAGTCAATGTTTTCTTTTGTTTGTATGTTTTTCATTTTATAAAGTCCTCCCTTGCAAAGTATAGAAAAACATACAGATGTCATGAAATTATCATACAGGTACTCTTTTACCTGTTTATCCCGATTTTTAATTATTTATCTGTTTCTATTATTGTAAATTTGTAATTTATAGTGATAAAAAGCGGGGTGTTATAGGCATTTACTAATAGGGTTTAAGGAATTTATTATGAGTGATAATTTATTGCAGAAGATAATTGATAAGAGTGAAAATATAGCCATTGTTGGGCTTGGATATGTGGGTATGCCAATTGCTGTGGCTTTTGCAAAAAAGGTTAGTGTTATAGGTTTTGATATCAGCCATGAAAAAATTGAGCAGTATAAAAACGGAATTGACGCCACAAAAGAGGTTGGCAATGATGCCATTAAGGCTTCAACTGTCGAATTTACAAGTGATGAGACAAGGCTTAAAGATGCAAGATTTCATATTGTTGCAGTGCCCACTCCTGTTAATGATGATCATACTCCCGACCTTTCACCTGTAATTTCTGCAAGTAAAACCGTGGGCCGCAATCTTGTAAAAGGTTCTATTGTGGTTTTTGAATCAACGGTTTACCCTGGAGTTACAGAGGATATTTGTGTTCCTATTTTAGAAAAAGAGTCAGGTCTTAAATGCGGGGTTGATTTTAAAATGGGTTATTCTCCCGAGCGTATTAACCCCGGTGATAAGGTCCACAGGCTTGAGACAATAGTAAAAGTAGTGTCAGGAATGGATGAGGAATCCCTCAATGTAATAGCAGGAGTTTATGAGCTTGTTGTTGAGGCTGGAGTATACAGAGCCGAGTCCATAAAAGTAGCCGAAGCCGCAAAGGTTATAGAAAACTCCCAGCGGGACATAAATATCGCCTTTATGAATGAGCTTTCAATCATTTTTAACAAGATGAATATCGATACAAAAGCAGTGCTTGCAGCAGCGGGAACAAAGTGGAATTTCTTAAAGTTTTTTCCGGGTTTGGTTGGTGGTCACTGCATAGGAGTAGACCCGTATTATTTAACATACAAAGCAGAGCAGATTGGATATCACTCACAGATAATATTGTCAGGTCGAAGAATCAACGATGATATGGGCAAGTACGTTGTTGAAAATCTGGTTAAGCTTTTAATAAAAACTGATGTTCCGGTAAAATTAGCCAAAGTTGCAATTTTAGGTTTTACATTTAAAGAAAACTGCCCCGACACAAGAAACACAAGGGTAATAGACATTGTAACCGAGCTTGAAGACTACGGCATATCCCCGATAATTGCCGACCCCCAGGCGGATTCCGAAGAGGCGTATAATGAGTACGGAATCTCTTTTACAAATATTGAAGATATAAAAGATGTGGACGCTCTGATTATTGCCGTAGGGCACGATGAGTTTTTAAAATTCACACAGGAAGAGATCAGCAGCTTTTTCAAAGATATCCCAAAAAGGTCAAAAGTATTAATAGATATAAAAGGCTTATTAAACAAAAACGACTACCTAAAAGCAGGCTACAACTACTGGCGCCTGTAAAACCGTACAGATATCAATAAAATTATTTAGATTACTATATACATAAACAGGCAAATTTTATAAAAAGCATTTGAAACACTAATAGAATTAACTGGAAATGTTTTTTTCTGTTTACAATCGTTCGTTGTATTCAAATGGAGATTTTATTGTGAAAATTGCAGTAGTAGGAATTGGCTATGTTGGTTTGTCCAACGGGATTTTATTTGCTCAGAATAATGAAGTTGTTTTACTTGATATTGATCAGTACAAGGTTGATTGCGTAAATAACAGAGTATCTCCCATTGTTGACAGTGAAATCGAATATTTCTTAAAAAACACTGCTCTTTCCATGAGTGCTACAACAGATAAACGGCAAGCGATTAAAGATGCGGAATATGTGGTTGTTGCAACTCCAACCAATTATGATCCTGATACAAATTATTTTGATACATCCATGGTGGAGTCAGTGATTATGGATGTTATTGATATAAATTCAGATGCTGCTGTTGTTATAAAATCAACGGTTCCTGTTGGTTTTACAAATGAAATGCGAAGAAAAACAAAGTGGGAAAAAATTATTTTTTCACCGGAGTTTTTGCGTGAGGGCAAGGCCCTATATGATAATTTGAATCCATCGCGTATTATTGTTGGTGATACTTCTGAAGATGCTCAAAAATTTGCAGATCTCTTAGTTCAAGGTGCAAAAAAGAATGATATTCCAGTTATCTTAATGGATTCAACTGAGGCGGAAGCAGTCAAATTGTTTGCAAACACATATCTGGCTATGAGAATTTCATTTTTTAATGAACTTGACAGTTATGCAGAGACAATGGGGCTCAGCAGCAAAAATATTATTGAAGGAATAGGGTATGATCCAAGGATTGGTAATTATTACAATAACCCGTCGTTTGGATACGGCGGATACTGTTTGCCAAAAGATACCAAACAATTAAGGGCAAATTATAAACTGGTTCCAAATAATATTATCCAGTCAATTGTGGATTCAAATACCACGCGAAAAGATTTTATTGCTGAACAGATAGTAAAAAAAGAGCCGGAAACAGTAGGTGTTTTCAGGCTTGCAATGAAAGAGGATTCAGATAATTTCAGAGAGTCTGCTGTTCAGGGGATAATGAAACGCATAAAAGCCAAAGGTATTAATGTTGTTATCTATGAACCATCATATGAAGGTTCTGACTTTTTCAGATCTAAAATAATCAGAGATCTGGATGAATTCAAAAAGATATCAGATTTAATAATAACCAACAGGTTTTCTGAAGAGCTGCAAGATGTAAAAGAAAAAGTATACACAAGAGATTTGTATAAAAGGGACTAATTTATAACGGGCAAATAAAAATTAACTGACCAATCATTAGCAATTCACTTCAAAAATGATCTTTGAAACATGCGAGGAATTA
>JAFGVO010000113.1 GCA_016937935.1 Deltaproteobacteria bacterium
AGAAATACTGGTAAACAGACAGGACATAGTCATGTGAAACAGCAGTTAGGTTTCACATGACCCGTTTCAAAGTGAATTGCTAATCATTTTTAATTCTATCAGCCGGACTGATATTTAAATATAAACGACAATTTACGAATGTCCAACTTCGCCTAAGCAGCTTTTAATTTGGTTTGTTTTTAAAAATTGAAGGGGTTAAATATTTTCTTCTACTGTTTGTCTGTCACTTCTGGAGAGGCTGTTTACTTTTGCAGTTATTAGATAACCACCTGTTTCGCCTTTTTTCAAATCCACAACTTTTGCGTGAAACTCTACTCCAAAGGCTGTAAAGCCTATTCTGGCTCCGGGGGGTTGTGATGTATTTACCTCAATTTGGGCGAGGTCGCCTTCTAATTTTTTTAAATTTTCTATTTCGATAATTTTTTCAAATCTGTTCTGATTCATAAGCAATCTTCTTTACTATGATCTTCTTGGAGCTTCCCCTCTCATTTCACGGCGCTCCTGTTTTGCCATTATCTCCTGACGATTGTCCCACTGCTTTTTACCTTTTGCAAGGCCGAGGGTCACTTTTACCCTGCCCTCTTTAAAATGGAGGTCAATGGGAATAAGTGTAAAACCGCGCTCTTTAACTTTTGTGGTGAGTTTTTCAATCTCTTTTTTATGAAGCAGAAGTTTTCTCACTCTTTTTGTCTCGTGATTAAAATGCCTCGCCTTATCATACAGAGCAATATTAAGATTGAAAAGCCAGGCCTCGCCGTTTTTTATATTGGCGTATGCATCAGTGAGATTTATTCTTCCGTCACGTATGGATTTAACTTCAGTTCCCTCTAAGACAATGCCCGCTTCAAAGGTTGAATCAATGTCGTAGTTTCTTGCAACTCTTTTGTTGTCGCAAATAATACCCGGAACTGTTTTTTTCTTTTTAGCCATAGGATTCAATGTTTACAATCTTTTACAGGCATAATCAATACAAGAAACATCAGCCTCTTATTTATTGATAATCTCTTTTAGTCTGGTTAAAAGTGAGAGTGCCTCAATGGGGGTAATACGGTTAACATCTATCTCTTTAATAATTTTTTCAGCTTCAGATGGCGGGGGCTGTAAAAATAGATCGAGCTGAGGGGTTCTTCTGCTTTTTTCGGGTATGGTTTTCAAGGAGCTTTTATCCTCTTTTTCGAGGCTCTCTAAAATCTCTTTAGATCTTGAAACGACAATCTCAGGAAGCCCGGCCATTGATGCAACCTGAATACCAAAAGAGTGTGATGTCCCCCCTTCAATGAGTTTACGTAAAAAAACCACTTCGCTCTCATACTCCCTTGCTGCAACATGGTAGTTAGCTGCTCCTGATAAAATGTTACCAAGATCCACAAGCTCGTGATAGTGAGTGGCAAACATGGTTTTACATTTTACCGCATCATGAAGATACTCCCCCACACTCCAGGCAATTGAGAGACCGTCAAAAGTGCTGGTTCCCCGGCCTACCTCATCAAGAATAACAAGGGAGTTTCTTGTTGCCTGACGAAGTATTGTGGAAGTCTCATTCATCTCAACCATAAACGTGGACTCACCTCTGGCAATATTGTCTGAAGCACCCACCCTTGTAAAAAGTCTGTCAATAATTGGGAGATCCGCCGACAGTGCGGGAACATAAGAGCCCATCTGAGCCATGAGCACAATAAGCGCCACCTGCCTCATAACAGTTGATTTACCCGCCATATTGGGGCCGGTAATTATCATGAGACGCTGTTTGTCCTCATCAAGATAAATATCGTTTGGAACAAAGGGAACTTTACTAAAAATTGACTCCACAAGGGGGTGGCGACCATCTTTTATATCAATCTGTCCCTTGTTATTAACAGTTGGTTTTACATAGTTATTGGATCTTGCCACCTTTGACAGTGCAGACACACAATCGAGAGAAGCAACACGGTTTGCAATCAGCTCAAACCTGGGAACATGTGGTTTTAATCCATCAATGAGTTTTATAAAAAGCTCCTTTTCAAGGGTCTTTCTCTTTTCATCGGCAGTTAAAATTTTAGACTCCCACTCCTGAAGCTCTTTTGTAATATAGCGCTCACCGTTTACCAGAGTCTGTTTACGTATGTAGTCATCAGGAAGATTATTATTTTTAAGGTTGGCATTTGTAATAAATATAAAATACCCGAACACCTTGTTATAATTAACTTTTAGTGAATTTATCCCTGTCCTTTTGCGCTCTCTTATTTCCAGATCAGAGATAAAATTCTTGGCATTTGAAAGGGTGTCCTTAAAATCATCAAGCTCTTTATTAAAACCCTCTTTAAAAATTCCCCCGTCGTTTTGAGAAACCGGAGTTTCTGGCACAAGGGCTTTTTCTAAAATAGTGTAAAGATCAGAGGCGGTATCCACCTCTTCACCTAAAATAATAGCCGCATCATGCTCCGGACATGATCGGATAAGATCATTTAAATCAGGAAGAACATTTAGAGAGTCCCTCAAAACTGCCAGATCCCGGGGAGTTGCGGCGCCCATGGAGATTCTTGAACCAATTCTCTCAATATCTGCAATCTCTGATAATATCCTTACAAAATCATCAGTAAAACTCTCATTATTGTAAAACAGCTCTACTTTTGAAAGACGTTTTTTTACTGCGGCAGGATCGCAGAGGGGATAATTTATCCAGAACCGGAGCATTCGCCCCCCCATGGACGTCTCTGTTTTATCCAAAAGCCACAATAATGAGCCCTTTTTATTGCCGTCAGCTGTTTTAACAAGTTCAAGATGAGTTTTTGTAGCCTCATCAATAATCATAAAATCAGCTATGTCATAAATTGAAAATCTAACAGGGGGAAGGGTATCTTTAGGTCGTGTTTCTAACAGATAATTTAAAACTGCTCCCGCCGCCTTAAACAACAGCGGATCCCTCGAATATAATTCTGCCCCATCTTCTAAGCCAATGGAGCCTGCAATTACCCTTTTTACAGATTCATCTTCAAATATTTTTGAATCTACCCTTGAAACATAACAGGTAGGTAAAATAGCAGCAATACTGTCAATAGAATCTCCGAGTTTTTCATCTATAATAAGCTCTTTTGGTTCAAGTCTGAAAAGCTCTCCGGCAAGAGAGGCATCACCTGTTACACGGGTCCCTTTAAACTCACCTGTGGATGCATCCATGACTGCAATGCCATAAACATCTGCTACGCTAACTTTTTTGGAATCTTTATTTTCATCCAAAGGAACAACCGCCACAAGAAAATTATTTGCTTTGGCATCAAGGTTTTCCTCATTGATTATAACACCGGGGGTAATAACCCTTACGACTTCTCTTTTAACAAGTCCTTTAACTTTTGAAGGGTCTTCCATCTGCTCACAAACTGCAACTTTAAACCCCTGTTCAATAAGTCTCGAAATATAACCAATTGCAGCGTGATGTGGTATTCCGCACATGGGAACGGGATCCGGAGAATTTTTATTACGACTTGTAAGGGTCAAATCAAGGGCTTTTGAGGCAATTATTGAATCTTCATAAAACATCTCATAAAAATCACCCATTCTGTACATAAGAATTGCATCGGGATACTGATCTTTAATTGAGAGATACTGACGCATCATTGGAGTACCATGGGGAGTACCATGGGGTGTTCCTTGAGACGTGCTGTTTGTATTTTCACTACCTCTTTTATTATACCCTGCCATGGCTCAAATCTATAACACCGCCTATAATATTTAACAACCGATCTTAATTCATATTTGTCAATAATTTCGGACTACTCACTTAGGGTCCCTAAGTTTAAAAAAAGAATTGAACCAACTATGTTTATTAAATCAC
>JAFGVO010000015.1 GCA_016937935.1 Deltaproteobacteria bacterium
CATTATCTTGCGCTCACTCCTCACAACCTCGCTTCTACTTTTTACACAAATAATGGACAATTTACCCACAGATTATTCTGAAGACCCTAAATAATAAAATCCCCTCCCAAATTTTAGAATGCAGCATTTTAAGTCTGTACAAAATCTAATTGAATTTATATCTTGACAAAGTGGTATTTGATTACCACTTTATGGGCGATAGGTTGTTTATTAATAATTTAGTATAAAGGATAAATATTATGACACAAAAAGTAATACCGCTGTTTTCATGCAGTAACGTCCATGTAAGTACTGAGGATAAAGATATTGTAAAGGGTGTTGATTTAACCATAAAAGCCGGAGAGATTCATGCTCTTATGGGTCCGAACGGTTCAGGTAAGTCAACTTTTGCAACGGGGCTTATGGGGGATCCGTCAATGAAACTGACCGGAAAAATTTCAATTAACGGAGCGGAGGTTCAGGATTTGCCGGCCTATGAGAGGGCAAAAGCCGGAATCTTTTTGGGGTTTCAATATCCTGTAGCAATACCCGGGGTTACTGTCGCTGCATTTTTACGTGCATCCCTTACTGAGTTAAGAGGGGAGGCCGCATCTGTTTTTGAGTTTAGAAAAGAGCTTAAAGAGGCTTTTGAAAATCTGGATATCCCGTGGAAGTTTGCAGACAGATATCTCAATGACGGATTCTCAGGAGGCGAAAAAAAGCGTCTTGAGATTTTACAGATGGTTATGATGGAGCCTAAATTTATTATCCTTGACGAGATTGATTCAGGTCTCGATGTTGATGCACTTAAAACAGTTGCAAAGGGTATTGAGAGTGCCGCATCAAAAGGTGCAGGAGTGTTAATGGTTACACACTATCAACGACTTTTGGATTTGGCTGTACCTTGCAGGGTGCACTATTTTATGGATGGTAAAATTGCATTTTCTGATGATGTAGCGTCCGTTAAAAATCTTGAAGAGCACGGATATGAGTGGCTCCGCAGTAAATTTAACGATAGCAAAGACAACGATGAAAAAAGTTATATAAAAGAGGCCGCGGTATGATCAAAGAAAACTCAATAAAAGACGTAAACTCAGATTATATAAACAAGTATGGGTTTTCAGATCCGCAGAATTATGAGATGCGTACAGAAAAAGGTCTGAATCGTGGAGTTGTAGAACAGATATCACGCTTGAAAAATGAGCCTGAATGGATGATGAAGTTTCGTCTTGATGCATATGATCGCTTTATTTCAAAGCCCATGCCCAAATGGGGTAATCAGGGAATCCTCACTAATATTGATTTTGATGAAATCTATTACTATGTAAAACCCTCAGACAAAAAAGAGAATGACTGGAAAGATGTTCCGGAAAATATTAAAAATACTTTTGAAAAGCTTGGTATTCCCGAAGCTGAGAGAAAATTTTTAGCAGGGGTTTCAGCCCAATATGACTCTGATGTTGTGTATCATTCCATGCAAAAAGGGCTTGAGGAAAAAGGTGTTGTTTTTCTTGATATGGATTCAGGTTTAAGGGAGTACCCTGAGATTGTAAAAAAATATTTTGCATCGGTGATTCCTCCCGGGGACAATAAGTTTGCTGCTTTAAACAGTGCTGTCTGGAGCGGAGGGTCTTTTATTTATGTTCCTCCCCATACAACTGTTGATATTCCTCTGCAGGCCTATTTTAGAATTAACACAAAAAATATGGGTCAGTTTGAAAGAACTCTGATAATTGCGGATGAAGGTTCTTCTGTTCACTATATTGAAGGGTGTACTGCCCCTGTATACAGTTCGGACTCCCTACACTCTGCTGTTGTGGAGCTCATTGCACTTAAAGATGCAAAGATCAGATATTCCACCATTCAAAACTGGAGTAATAATGTTCTAAATCTTGTTACCAAAAGGGCTGTGGCCCACGAGGGTGCACTGGTTGAGTGGGTGGACGGAAATATCGGATCAAAACTTACTATGAAATATCCATGTGTTATTTTGAAAGGTGAACGGGCTCACGGCGAGGTTTTGTCAGTGGCTTTTGCACAGGACGGGCAGCATCAGGACACAGGAGCAAAGATGATTCACGCTGCTCCAAATACAACATCAAGAGTTGTGTCAAAATCAATTTCAAAAGGGAAAGGGCGTTCCAGTTACAGGGGGCTTGTTAAAATAAATAAAGGAGCCACCGGGTGCAAGACTGATGTTACCTGTGATGCACTTCTCCTGGACGGGGCCTCAAGATCTGACACGTATCCGACAATGGAGATTGCAGAAAAGGACGCAACAGTTGAGCACGAGGCCCGTGTTTCCAAACTTGCAGATGAACAGCTTTTCTATCTTGAAAGCAGAGGCATTGCACCTGACAAGGCAAAGATGATGATTGTAAACGGATTTTTTGAGCCCTTTGCAAAGGAGCTGCCAATGGAATATGCAATTGAGTTAAACAGACTTATTGCTCTTGAAATGGAGGGATCGGTTGGGTAACACAGCAAAAAATAAAATTATTGAGAGGCCTCAGATTGAAAAACGGGAGGTTCTTAAAATTGTTGACGGAGAAAACTTTACAGTTACAAAAGCAAGACTGAAAGCTCTTGATGACTATAATGATATTGAACTTCCTCAAAAGGCTGACCATTTGTGGAGATACTCAAAACCAGGTAATTTTTTTCCGTCATCTTACAGGGATAGAATATACGATGCTCTGAAAATAAATATTGAAGAGGGTATAAAAACAGAGATAGAGTTTGACTGTTCAGGGACTATAAATTTTGTAAGGAGTCCCCAATTTGCAAATGCAAAAGTTGAAGTGGAAGATTTGATTATATCCAGTAATGTCCCGATAGGCATTGCGGTTCCGTCCAGTCACGGAATGTTTGAAGCTTTGAATATGGCAATGTGGACACGGGGTATTTATATTAAAATTCCAAAAGGTGTTCAACTTGCTGAACCCCTGTTTCTCAAGATTAAAACCGATGAAAATAATCCGTTTGTGAGAATTTTTATTGATGTTGAAGATAGTGCCTCCCTGTCATTGATTGAAACTCTGGAAACTAAAAACAGAGGGCGCGCTGTAATAGTTTCTGAGGCAGTTGCAGGAAACGGTGCATCCTTTAATCATGTGCAGATTTATAATGGTGAAAAAGGTGATACTCATCATTACACCCATCGAACAATTGCTAAACGTGATACAAGATACAACATGGTTACTGCAGTAACCGGTGAGGGAAATTTAAAAAGTGACCTGGGGACAGAACTTGCAGGAGAAGGGGCAAACGGTACAATACGATCGTTTACCATTCTTGACGGTGACAGTGCTACTGATCTTCACACCGTTCACCACCACACTGCTCCCCATTCAACTTCGGATATTCAGTTTAGAAGTGTGTTGCTTGATAAAGCCCGTTCTGCAAATACAGGTTTAATAAAAGTTGAAGAAAATGCTGTGGGGTGCGAGGCTTATCAGGTTGCGAGAAATCTTGTTCTCTCACAAGATGCGAAGGTTGAGACAATACCTGAACTCGAAATTCTTACAAATGATGTTGTCTGCTCCCACGGTGCAGCAACAGGGACAGTGGACAAAAAAGAGCTCTTTTATCTTATGAGCAGAGGATTAAATGAAAACAACGCAATCAGCCTCATCGTTGAGGGAAGACTTATTGAAACACTGTCCCTGCTTCCTGAAAAAATAGCAGGTGATATTTTAGAGCTGTTTCAACCGGTTTTTAAAAGAGTGTTTTTTTAAGAATCTAATAATGTGTGACTAACTGATTTGATGAAAGATGATAATGAGTAATACTTCAATTAAAACAGCACCAGAAGTCTGGGATTCAGATTTAATACGGGCGTCTTTCCCCGCGTTGTCCAGGGTGATTAAAGGTAAAAAACTTGTATATCTGGATTGTGCGGCAACATCTTTAAGGCCAAATCCTGTTATTGATGCGGGATGTGATTTTTGCAGGATGCATGACGGAAATCCTCACAGGGGAATGCATGCTCTGTCATATGAAGCAACAGAAGTTTATGAGTCTTCAAGAGATGATGTGAGCAGGTGGCTTGATGCACCTTCAATAAAAAGTGTTGTTATAACAAGAAACGCCACAAGTGCAATTAATCTTGTGGCCGGAGGATTGCGCAACAAGGTAAAAAAAGGTGATAATATTGTTGTAACAATGATGGAACACCATGCTAATTTAATTCCATGGCAGCAGCTGTGTAAACTGACAGGAGCTGAGCTTCGTCATATTCCACTGACAAAAACCGGTGAACTTGATATAAGTGATTTATCAAGATACATTGATAAAAATACAAAAGTAGTCGCTGTTGCCCACGTTTCAAATGTTCTTGGAACCATAAATCCAATAAAAAAAATCAGCGACGCGGCATACGATGCCGGGGCATACATGCTTGTTGACAGTGCACAGGCCGTTGGACATATGCCTGTTTCATTTAAAAAGCTGGGAGTAGACTTTTTGGTTTTTTCCGCACACAAATGTTACGGCCCGTCGGGGCTTGGATTTCTCATTGCAAAAGAGGAGGCTCTTTATGCTCTTGATCCTACTGAGTATGGAGGAGATATGATTGAGTATGTCTCTTTTGAAGACTCAACCTGGGCAGATATTCCCCATCGGTTTGAAGCTGGAACTGCAAATGCCCAGGCCGTGGCGTCGTTTCCCGAGACTATCAGGTTTATTGAAAATATTGGTACGGATAAAATTAGAGCTCATGAAAAGATGATTGTTACATATGCCCTTGAAAAGCTGGGCGTAATTGATGGAATAAAAATATTAGGCCCTCTTGACCCGGCTGTTAGAGGAGGGCTTGTTGCTTTTACGGATTCACTTGTTCCTCCCCATGATATGTCCACAGTCCTTGATATGGAGGGAGTTGCAGTTAGAGCAGGCCATCACTGTGCCCAGCCCCTTCATCGTCTTCTTGGAATTCCATCAAGCACAAGGGCCTCTTTTGGTGTTTACTCCACCAAAAACGATGTGGATGAACTTGTTAAGGCTATTGAAATTGCCAGGGGATTTTTTGGGAGAAGGAGTCAATATGGAACTTGAATCACTTTATCGAGAAGTAATAATGGCTCATCATCAAAACCCCTTTGGGAGGCTGCCTTTAAATCATGTGGATTGTTCAGCCCATGGATATAACTCCTCATGCGGTGATGAATACACTGTAAATATTGAGTTAAAGGGTGATGTTGTTGAAGGAATTCAAATTGAAGGAAACGGATGTGCAATTTCAGGGGCCGCAGGTTCAATGCTTGGACAGGTGGCCAAAGGTATGACTCTCCAACAGCTAAAGGAATTGATTTCAAAATATCGCAATATGCTTACAAGCGGAGAAGCAGATGAAACACTCCCGGGAGATCTTCCTGCCCTTGCAGGAGTTAATAAATTTCCAGTCCGAATTAAATGCGCATCCCTGCCAATGACAACCACCCTCGATGCAATCAATCAGCTACAAAAATAAGAAAATAATATTTCTGTCTAAATATGCTGAAATTATTGATGTTTTAAACTTTTTTTAAAAAAGATCATTTTTTTGGCAAAATTTTTAAATTTTGGCCGATTAAAGAGTGTGAAGCCTTTATCTGTTTCGCAAAGTGGTCTCAG
>JAFGVO010000114.1 GCA_016937935.1 Deltaproteobacteria bacterium
ATCAGAATATAAACGGAAAGGTTAAATATTATGAATTTTTTAAAAGAGTACAAATTACATGGTGTGGCAATTAATAAAAGCAGGGACAATTTTTCAAGTGCAGGAAGGGTATCCTTTAATAGCGGTTATGCAAGGGGAATTAGAGTACTTCCATCGGGTCAGTTTGGAAATGTTACAGTTAGAGACTGTTTTGCACAGGAAGGATATCTCTATCAGGAGTTGACAATTGATGGAATTATTACTGGAAATAATAATCCTGTATCATTAATTGGATATAAAGAAATTATTATGCAGGCCTACGGGAGCATTCTTCTTTCCAATGTTAAATCAGGTGCACTTTTGTACCGTCTTTTAAGAAAACAAAATGTTGACTTTGTTACTATTGCAGAAAGCAATTTGAATTTAGTAAAGCTCCTTCAAGATAGTTTTGAAGATTTTTCAGAAAAGCTTACATTTGTAAATTGTGAGATTGAAGATGTGGTTAACACATTTGTGTATGATTTGATTATTCCCTGAGTAAATTACCCTATGGCTTCAACTCCGGTTTCGCCAGTTCTTATGCGAATGCATTCAGGAAGATCAAGGATGAAGATTTTTCCGTCACCAATTTTATCAGTTCGAGCCCCTTCAATAATGGCATCTGTAGTGGTTTTGACATATTCATCATTTACGCCAATTTCCAGACGAACTTTTTTTAGAAGATTAACTTCCATTTCTACACCTCTGTAGTGTTCTTCGTATCCACCCTGGGCACCACATCCAAGGGCATTTGTTACTGACATTTTTTTAATATCCACCGAGTACAGAGCCTGTTTTACTGCATTTAGTTTTTCTGGCTGAATATATGCGATGATTAGTTTCATTTTGTTTCTCCTCTTAAATATTATCTCTTCGATATTTTATGATAAATCATTTAATGATTTTCTCAATCAGTTTACTGGTTAAGGTAAATTTGAAAGCCCGCATATGCTTCTGATCCGTGCTCTTCAATATCAAGACCTTTTAATTCTTCTTCTTCACTAACACGTAAGCCAACAGTCTTTTTAATAGTATAGAACAATATTAAACCAATTCCAAAAGCCCATGCAAATGCAGCGCCTGCGCCTGCAAGCTGAACAAGAAGCTGATGGGCGCCGCCACCGTAAAACAGTCCTGTACTTGAATCACCAATTTTAAGTACTGCTTCAGCGTTAAAAAGACCTGCGGCCAGAGTTCCCCATAGACCATTTACACCGTGAACACTTATCGCACCAACTGGATCGTCAATGTGTAAAACTTTATCAAAAAACAGAACACTGAATACAACAATTACACCGGCAACTAAGCCTATTATAACTGCGCCAACAGGAGTTACTGTTGCGCAAGGTGCTGTAATACCTACGAGACCTGCAAGTGCGCCGTTAAGTGTCATAGATGCATCTGGTTTTTTAAAGAGAATCCATCCTGTAATAAGAGCTCCAATAACACCTGCAGCGGCCGCAAGATTAGTTGTTACTGCAATTCTTCCTATGGAACCGTCGCCTGTTGTTGTACTGCCTGCATTAAATCCGAACCAGCCGAACCATAAGATGAAGACACCGATTGCTGCAAATGGCAGACTGTGTCCAAGTATAGCTTTTGGTTTTTTGTCCGGACCATATTTTCCGATTCTTGGACCAATAACAAGTGCTCCTGCAAGTGCAAGCCATCCACCAATAGAGTGAACTACTGTTGAACCTGCAAAGTCAACAAATCCCATGTCTTCGAGCCATCCGCCTCCATTTAAAAGACTGCCCCATGCCCATGAACCGAATATTGGATATATTAGTACAGATACAAATACACTATAAATCAGGTAGGCTGAAAATTTTGTTCTCTCAGCCATTGCTCCTGATACGATAGTAGCAGCTGTTGCGGCAAAAACTGTCTGAAATATAAAAAAAGTGTAATCCCAGTCGTTGCCACTTGCGCCGTCAAGCATAAAATTGGTTGTTCCAAACCATCCATTGCTTGTGCCGAACATTAGTCCAAACCCTAAAAATAAAAATCCAATAGACCCGATTGCAAAGTCCATAGTATTTTTCATCATGATATTGACGGCATTTTTAGCTCTGGTAAATCCGGACTCTACCATGGCAAAACCAGCCTGCATAAAAAATACAAGAATTGCGGCCACTAAAGTCCATACAATATTTAGATTTGTCTGAATTTCCTCTGTTTTAGATACAGTCTCTTCAGCAAAAGCAGTGGAACCGGCCAGCAGAATTCCTGTTAACAGTATTGGAATAAGCGTTTTTCGATTATGCAACATTTTTTGTTTTCCTTTCAAATAAGAGAGCCTGTTAGCTCTACATTTGGTTATCCGGTGCATACCTGTGCTAAAAGCACTTGCTGAGTATTAAAGCTAAAGTTGTGCCACTTTTAAAATGTCAGGATTTTTTGCTAAATTATTCTATGTTAACAGCATGTTAGGATTGATTTGTCTATTTTGGAAATATGCAATTATGATACGTAATTGTTTTGATTTGTAATATTGCTACAATTTTGAATCAAATATTAATTATCCATCTATTTGATATGCAAAGCGTATTTCTGATATAGTTTTTGAAAGGCTTAAAATACAAAATATATCAGTTTAAAATTTTTGGCACATGTATTTTAACAGGAATGCAATGAATTTATCATTTTATAAAGAATTGGAACTTCACTTTCAATCTGATTACTCAATTATATTTGTTATATCTCAGGACGAAGAGGAAGCGGTGCTGGAAATTGAAGCTGTTTGTATGAAGCTGCATCTTAATTTATTAAAGCCAAGGCGTCCAGGAAATATTATGCCAATGCACAAACAGATGGAGGCTTCATTAACTTCCGGTAGTGTTACCCTTTTCACTGATATTCACAGGGTGCTTTCCATTCCTGATGTATTAATGCTTTTAAGTGATTTTGACAGGGATAAAAAAAGTATTGGCCGAGCTGTTGTTGTTGCACCATTTGCAGAGATTCCACCTGAACTTGAAAGAATTTCAGCTGTTTTGCACCATCCTCTTCCTGATATTGAACAATTAAGACCTGTTTTAGATTCCGTATGTGTAAAAACAAAAGTCCTGCTTGTTGAGGATGATATCGATGCCCTTTTAAGAGTTGGCAAAGGACTTATCAAATCAGAAGCCCAAAGGGCTTTTACGAGAGCTTTGATTGCATATCCCGAGGATGCGGTAAGTGCCAGAAAATCAGTTGAACAGGATAAAAGAAGAGCTCTTGCAAGGAGCAGTGTACTTGAATTTGTTGATGATAAAATTAATTTTAATGATGTGGGAGGTATGGATCATCTTAAAAAGTGGCTTGGTGCAAGGAGGAAAGCTTTTTTAAAAGAGGCTAGAGAGTTTGGTCTTCCAGTTCCCAAAGGGATGCTTCTTATGGGGATTCAGGGTTGTGGAAAATCTCTGGCAGCAAAAGCGGTGGGAGGTTTTTGGGAACTTCCAGTTGTTCGTCTAGATATATTTTCGGTTTTTGGACACAGAGACTCGGAGCAGGTATTAAATAGAGCATTATTAACCTCAGAAGCCATGAGTCCGTGTATTTTATGGATTGATGAAATTGAGAAAGGCTTTGATGCCGGTGGAGATGGAAAGTCCTCAAGACTTTTAGGAACACTTATAACCTGGCTTCAGGAAAAAAAGAGCGAGGTGTTTGTTGTTGCCACTGCAAATAAAGTTGAATCATTGCCTCCTGAGCTTGCAAGAAAAGGTAGATTTGATGAAATATTTTTTGTTGATCTTCCAGATCCTGCTGAACGTAAAGATATTTTTAAACTTCATCTTTTAAAAAGAAATCTTGAAATAAGTAGTTTCGATTTAAATGAACTTGTTGCAAGATCAGAAAAAATGACTGGCAGTGAGATAGAGCAGATTGTTATTGCTGGTATGTATACAGCCTTTGAGCGTGGAGAAAAGACCTCTCAACAGGATTTAACTGCTGCACTTAAAACTACAGTTACTTTATACGAAACATTTGAAAAAGAGATAAAGAGTTTAAGAGAGTGGGCAAGAACTCACGCACGAATCGCATCATCAGACAGAAGTCGCCTGGATCTTTTTAAGTAAGATTAAATCAGCAGATACAGGATAAAAGTAATTGGGGCATTATCTGCCTCCGTCCGGATCTGGTATTCACTAAATCTGATTTTAAATTAAATAAAATAAAAATTAGTTCTCATTTTTATAAGCATAAGTGTTTAATCTATAGTGTCAAAGAAATCTTTTTTTGTAACTATTGAAATAAAAAGGTTTTAACTGTTATTGGCTTGCCTGAATACATTTTGACAATTTGTTATTTTTGATGGTAATTA
>JAFGVO010000115.1 GCA_016937935.1 Deltaproteobacteria bacterium
GCCCATATTCTGGTTTATCACCTGTCATTAGTTGACATTATATCTATGATTAAGCACGCTGTAAACGAGGAAGCTGAATTACTGAGCCCCGAAGACCGAGTGGATAGGGCTATCAATAAAATCATTGAAAAATGGGATTTAAACGCTGAACAGAAGCAATGGCTTGGGTACATACGGGAACATCTTGTAGAAAATCTGACTATTGATGAGGATGATCTGGAATATATGCCGGTTTTTGAACGCCATGGTGGGCTTGGAAAGGCAAAGAAGGTTTTCGGTGAGGAGCTTACCGAGATACTAAAGACTATCAATAAAACGATTGCTGCTTAGGGGAAAAGAACACAGAGGCACAGAGACACAGAGTTATGAGTGAAGGTTATTGGGACTTCTGAGTTATACTATTGCATGTTGATATAGAGATATAAAGAGATTATTTATTTCGTAATTTCCTCTGTGCCTCCGTGTCTCTGTGTTTATTTAAAAATAGGAATGCAGAGGCGCAGAGTTTTGAGTGAAATGTGATTCGAGCTTCCTCGCTATTTCTTTGTGAAAGGGTTTGTTGGTTGGATAATTTGAATGATCTTACTGAGATTATTATCGGTTGTGCTATTGAGGTTCATAAGACGCTGGGTGGACCTGGTTTGCTTGAGAGTGTTTATGAGGAATGCCTTGCATGGGAGTTGTCTGCAAAGAAAATTGCTGTGAAAAGGCAGGTTCTTTTGCCTATTACTTATAAAAATGTTAAGCTTGGCAATCCTTATAGGGTTGATTTAATTATAGATGATAAAGTGATCGTCGAATGTAAGGCTGTTAGTCAATATAATAAATTATTTGAATCACAGGTTTTAACCTATTTGCGATTGAGTAAATTGAAATTAGGATTGGTTATTAATTTCGGTGAAGCTTTGCTTAAAAAAGGTATTCATCGAGTGATTAATGGTTTCTTTTGAAAAATAAAGGGAACACAGAGGCACTGAGACACAGAGTTTTTAGTGAAAGTCATTTGGGTTTCCGAGCAATACTATTTTAGCTTGAAATGGGAATATAAAGAGGTAATTTATTCTTTATTTATCCCCTCTGTGCCTCCGTGTCTCTGTGTTAATTTAATAATGGAAAAAAAGAAACACAGAGGCGCAGAGACACAGAGTTCGAGTTGGAGGCTATTATGGCTTCCGAGTAATTTTTTTCGGGTTCGACATAGAGATAATAAGTAAATTGAGCCTAAGAATTACAAAAACTTTTTTTTCTCTACGTCTCTGCGTTAAATTAAACTGAAGAATAAAGTAATAAGAAGGAGAATGTGTGTCTGATATTGTAAACAAACTATGGGGTTTCTGTAATGTTCTCCGTCATGATGGTGTTGATTATGGCGATTATATTGAACAACTAACTTATCTTCTTTTTTTAAAGATGGCTGATGAAAAGGGTGTTGATTTACCCAAGGGATATGACTGGAATGGATTAAAAGACAAATCTGGTACTGAATTAACTGACTTTTATGCTGATATATTACGAAAATTGAGAGAAGAATCAGGTATTCTTGGTGATATTTTTGCACAGAGTATGCCCCGTTTTAATAATCCGGTGAATTTGAAGAACCTTATCAATCTGATCGACAAGGAAGATTGGGCTTCAATGGATGTGGATGTGAAGGGAGCTGCTTTTGAGGGCTTATTGGAAAAGGCAGCCAGTGAGGGAAAGAAAGGTGCTGGTCAATTTTTTACTCCACGGGTATTAATTCAAAGTATTATCAGATTGATGAAGCCTGATCCAAGAGAAAATGCAAAGTTTACAATCTGTGACCCCTGTTGCGGAACAGGTGGTTTTCTTTTATCTGCTTATGAGTGGCTTATGGAGATTACAAAGGGATCTTTGGAGCGTAAAGACATAAAGCGTATCAAAACAGCGACTTATTTTGGACAGGACTTGGTACCGCGCCCTCGAAGGCTGGCTTTGATGAATCTCTTTTTACATGGCCTTGAGCCAAGGATTTATCTGGGAGATTCCATTTATGAACCAGATCGGGGTGAACGTTATGATTGTATTCTAACAAACCCTCCTTTTGGAACAAAAGGAGCTAATCAGGCTCCTTCCCGGGATGATTTTACCATTGAAACAAGTAACAAACAGCTGAATTTCGTTCAGCACATTCTTACGGTATTGAAACCCGGCGGACGAGCGGCCATTGTTCTTCCTGATAACTGCCTTTTTGAGAGCAAAGCGGGTGAGATTATGAAGATTGTAATGCAGGATTGTAATCTTCATACCATTCAAAGGCTCCCCAGGGGTACTTTTACACCTTACAGTCAGGGGGTTAAAGCCAATGTGATATTTTTGCAGAAAGGTTTGCCAACAAAGGAAACATGGATCTATGATAACCGCTCTAATATAGAAGGAATCACCAAAAAAGACCGGCCTTTAACCAAAGAGCATTTTGCAGAGTTTGAAAAATGCTATGGGAAAGATCCTAATGGCAAAAGTAAACGAGTCGATCAGGGAGAAACAGGGCGTTTCAGGAAATTTTCTATTGATGAGATTCGAGAACGAGAGTACAGGCTTGATATTACCTGGTTGAAAGATGATTCCTTGGAAGATCCCAGTGATTTACCGGCTCCCGAGGTGTTGGCAGAGGAAGCGGCGACTGAATTGGAGACAATAGTTGATGAGCTGAGAGAGATTGTGGCGATGTTGGGGGAAACGGAATGAGTAAGTTGCCGGAGGGATGGGAAGAAAAAAAACTTATTGACTTGTGTTCAAAACCTCAATACGGATGGACAAGTCCTGCAACAAATGAGGGAACAGTTAAATTACTCCGAACAACTGATATATCAAATGGCAAATTAAACTGGAAAACAGTACCATATTGTTTGAATGAACCAAAAGACATTGATAAATATAAGATTACTAAAAATGATATTTTCGTTTCACGAGCAGGCTCTGTTGGACTCAGTTATTTAGTCAAGCAAATAGATGAGATTGCTGTTTTTGCATCATATTTGATTAGATTTAAGCCCAATCAAGAATTATCACCAGATTTTTTATCATATTTTTTAAATTCATCTAAATATTGGGAACAACTAACAGAACTATCAGCAGGAATAGCTGTTCAAAATGTAAATGCAACAAAACTAGGTAACCTTAATATACCGATCCCTCCCAAAGAAACCCAACAAAAGATTGTCCAAAAGCTCGATAAATTGATGCCTAAAATCCGGGAATGTAAGGAACGGCTCGAGAAGATTCCTGAGATCATCAAGCGGTATAAGCAGGCGGTGTTGAATGCCGCGGTTACTGGAAAGCTGACGGCCGACTGGAGGGGGGAGAACCCTTTAATTCAAATAACGATTGGTGATATATCAGATAGTATTCAAATAGGCCCTTTTGGATCTCAATTACATAAATCAGATTATATTCAAAATGGTATACCAATTATAAATCCAATGCATTTTTCAAATATGGAAATTATAGCTGATAAAAATTTTTCGATAGGTAAACAAAAATATAATGAATTACAAAAATACAAATTAAAAACAGGCGATGTCCTTTTAGCAAGAAGAGGAGAAATGGGCAGAGCAGCAATAGTAACTAAAAATGAAAATGGTTATTTATGTGGTACTGGGAGTTTGTTTATCCGACCACAAAAGAAGATAAATTCAAATTTTTTGTTTATCATTTTACGAAGTATTCAAACATCAGAATTTTTAGAGCAAAATGCAGCAGGAACAACTATGAAAAATTTAAACAAACGCATTGTTTCTATGATTCCATTTTGCTTACCTTCTCTTGCTGAACAAGAAGAAATTGTAAAAAAGGTAGAAGAGTTATTTAAAAAAGCTGATACAATAATCGAGAGGTATAAAAAATCTCAAAGTATGGTTGATAAATTAGATCAATCGGTATTAGCCAAGGCTTTCCGCGGGGAGTTGGTGAAATAATGTAAGTGCAATCCCTCTGTGCCTCCGTGTCTCTGTGTTAATTTAAGATTGGAAAAATAGGAAACACAGAGGCGCAGAGGCACAGAGTTTTTAGTGAATAGTTATCTGTGTTAAACTTTGGTTTCTACAGAGGAATAATAAAAAGGAGAATTTTAATGGTATTAGCTATCATTTCAATTTGTTTCTCAGGA
>JAFGVO010000116.1 GCA_016937935.1 Deltaproteobacteria bacterium
GACAGTCACCATTATCATACTATCATTGAGACACTTTTTTCTAAATATAAAAAGAATAATCATATGATTTGAGATATTCAAGCCTTTTTTGTGAAAATATATATATTTAATTTGCAATTTATTTCGATAATATTATAGAATGAATGTAGTAAGGGGAGATTTATGAAACTTAATAATGAGACAAAAGTTGGCTTAATGATTACAATTAGCTTTACTATTACCATATTACTTGTTGCACTATTGGCAAAAATTAATATTTCGCGTTCTGGATATAGTTTAAAAGTCTATTTTGGTTTTTTAAATGGTCTTTCCCAAGGGGCTCCTGTTAAAATAGCCGGTGGTATTAAGGTTGGCCATGTAAAATCTATAAAGCAGTCTGATGAAAAGAGTGAAGTTATTCTTTGGATTGATAAGCAGTATAAGTTGATAAAGGTTAGTAAGTTTGCAATATTCACCAGTGGTCTAATTGGTGAAAAATATATAAATATATTTGTTCCACCTTCAAATTCTGTAAGTGAGTTTTTAGCTGATGGTGACAAGATTTATGGAACAGATCCAGCGAGCTTTGATCAGATGATGCTTACATTTCAGGGTTTCATGCAGGATCAAAGTGGTGGAGAGCTTTTGGCCGATATCTTTCAAAATTCTAAGAAGTTTGTAGAGAATCTTAACAGAATTACCGGTGAAAATCGTAGTGATGTAAGAAGTACAGTATTGGGTGCAAAGTCAACAGTTGCTACATTGTCATCGCAGATAAAGATTCTCATGGATCATCTTAATAAATTGTCTCAAAATATGGTGCAGATTACTGATAAAAATAGAGAGGAGTTTTCTGTTACTATGAAAAATCTATCGGAGCTTAGCAAAAATCTTAACAATATTGCCTATAGACTTGAATCTGGTAAGGGGACTATTGGTAAATTGCTCGTTGATGAGCAGGTATATAACAATATGCTTGAGGCATCTATACATGCAAAAGATCTTTTTAAGGTGCTGAAAAAGGATCCATCTAAGATATTTTTTAAGAAGCAAAAGAGTAATTAATCTATGGCAAAACATAAGACAACTCAATATCTTTGTACTGAGTGTGGATCGAGTTTTACGAAATGGCAGGGGCGATGCCCAGATTGTGGACAGTGGAATACTTTGGTTGAATCGGAGACCTCTGCAGTTAAAAAGAAATCTAATAAGCAGATAGAGACTATTAGGTTAGATAGTGTTGAGCAGAAGCATATAGTTAGAATTGATAGTGGTATCAATGAACTCAATCTGGTCTGTGGTGGGGGTATTGTTCCAGGTTCTGTTATTTTAATTGGTGGTGAACCCGGTATTGGTAAGTCAACCCTGTCCATACAGATTGCCAATAATATCAACACTCTTTATGTCTCCGGTGAGGAGTCACCGAATCAACTTCGGGGTCGTGCTGATAGATTGCAAATTGATGCATCAAAAATTGAGGTATCCACATCAATTATCACTGAAGAGATTACTCATCTCATGGAGTTAAAAAAACCTACATGTGTTATTGTTGATTCCATTCAAACTGTGGCTTCAGAAAATGTTGCCGGTATCGCTGGATCTGTAAGTCAGATTAGAGAGAGTGCAGCACAGATTGCATCTACAGCTAAGAGATTGGGGATAATTGCAGTTATAATTGGTCATATAACAAAAGATGGTGCCATAGCTGGCCCTAAAATTCTTGAGCATCTTGTTGATACTGTTTTATACTTTGAGGGAAATTCATCGAAGGATTATCGTATTTTACGATCCTTTAAAAATAGATTTGGCTCCATCAATGAGGTTGGACTTTTTCAGATGACAGCTAAAGGTCTCATTGATGTAAAAAATAAGAATAATATTTTCTTAAATCCATTTGATAGTATGGCTGCAGGAAGTGCAATCTCTGCTGCTGTTGAGGGTACTAGAACTATACTTTTTGAGGTTCAGGCATTGGCAAATTTTACTAACTTTTCAAATCCGCGAAGATTATCAGATGGATTGGACTTTAATAGATTGGTTATAATTTCTGCAATTTTGGAAAAACATACTGGATTAAAACTGAACTCTTTTGATATTTTTATTAATATGTCTGGTGGCTTTAAACTCAATGAGAGATCTGGTGATTTGGCTGTAGCGGTGGCAATAGCTTCAAGTATCAAAAATGTAGCCATAAGTCGCGATACTGCATTTTTGGGTGAGCTCTCACTATCAGGAGAAATCAGGCCAGTGGCTCAGCTAGAGAGGAGATTGCAAGAGTTAAATCTTGTGGGGATTAGAAGACTTTTTATTGCCAACAGTAGAAAGAGTAGTAAAGATGATGATTATAAATTTGATGGTGAGATAATACCTGTTTCAACAATTCAAGATGTTGTTAATAGGGTTTTTTAATGGTAAGTATTAAGAAGTAGATTATATTTTAGTAATTTTGAGTGGTGGCTGTTTTGGCAGATGAAAAAAGTTTATTACAGAAAGTAAAGTTGGAGATTAGTCGATCATTTAAGCTTACCCCATATGAGCGATTAGTTTTTCATAAAATCTTGGCCTTTAATGCTATAGATGTTGCTGAATCCCTGTTGCTAGATGATTTGGGCAAGGGACGTTATATTCGTTCCTACGTGATTCAGTC
>JAFGVO010000117.1 GCA_016937935.1 Deltaproteobacteria bacterium
AGATGCTAAAGAGTTTGATGCTAATTTAAAGATGCTTGTAAATGGCAAAAGGGTTTACGAGAACAGTTTTACAAGATCAGAAGACGGAAGAATTTTTAAATGGAACAGCTATCTTGAGGCCCTTTCCGGGTATAAGATTGTTATTAAAAAAGATGTTAAAGATATTTTTGATCGGGCGTTAAATGAGAATATAATTATTAAATTTAAAACCCTCGATGCACCCCCTGCACTTGATATTACAACCGGGATAAATGCCATAGAGGCAGAAGGTCCCGGATTTGAGTTTTACAGTCGCAATACTGATTATGTTGATATTACTTGTGCCCCAGTCACACCTGAGATTCTGATTAAAGCTTTCAGTAAAAGAGATATAGATTTTTATCCGTGGATTAACGAAAAAAATAACATCAAATGGGCAAAGTTAAAGAGTAAACCTGAAAAAAACAGAGTTAATATTAAAGGTGAAAAGAACAGGTGGAAACCGGCTCTTATTAATCTGTCAAAAGTCTGCAACTCTAAAGCATCAGGCAACAAGGGGCTTTTTCTGGCTCAGTTTGATAATTTAGAAATTGATAAGATAAGTACAAAGAGGGGTTGGGGAACCTATCCCTACAGGCTTTTAGGCAATGTTACAAATCTTGGAGTTTTACTGAAAACCGGTTCTGTAAATGGTCTTGTGTGGGTTACAGGTCTCAATGACGGCAAGCCTGTTGACGGGGCCCTGGTAGATATTTACAGCAGCGAAGGTAAAAAGCTGGCTTCATCAAAAAGTAATGGTGATGGAATTGCCACTATTCCAGGTGTTGAGGAACTTAAGAAAAAAGCTTCTCAGAATGATGAGGATCATTATAGTTATAGCCACTTTTATGCAGTTGTTAAAAAAGGAGATGATGTTGCCATAATGGATTCTTCATGGGACAGCGGAATCAGCCCATGGAATTTTAATATCAGTAATGACTACAGGGGTAAAAAGAAAAAGCTTAAAGGGTTTATACAGTCAGACAGAGGGATTTATAAACCTGGGGAGACTGTTTACTTTAAAGGTATTGTAAGAGAGGTATCTATTGATAAATCCCCTTTTGTTCCAAAGAAAAAAGAGGTCTCAATAAAAGTAAATGATCCTGATGGAAAAACATTTTATACAAAGAAATTAAAGCTTGATAAGTTTGGAGGTTTCTATTTTGATCTTGTAGTAGACAATTATGCTCGCCTTGGTGATTACTATGTTTCAGCCGAGTTAGAAGACCAGATATTTTATGAGGAATTTTCTGTAGAAGAGTTTAAGCCTGTAACCTTTGAGATAAAAAACAAGAGGGTTTCTAAAATTGAGAGGACAGGCAGGCCTCTAAAATTTTCGTTTGATGCCCGCTACCTTTTTGGACCACCTGTTAAAGATTCAAAAGCCTACTGGAGCGTTTACAGGCGTACTCATAATCTCTATTTTAAAGATTATGCCCAATACAACTTTTCTAAAGCTTTTGACTACTACGATTATTATTACATGGATGGGGAGTATGGTAATGATTCGGGAGGAACACTGGTAAGTGATGGTGAGCTGATAACTTCCCAAGATGGTCGTGTGGAATTTTCATTTAAAGACAGCGATAAAAAAATTGATGAGCCTGTGGATTATATTGGCAGGGTAACAATTACAGATAAAACTGAGCAGACAGTTACAAAAAAAGTTATTGTAACAGCCCACCCCACAAGTTTTTATGTGGGGATTAAAACAGACAACTGGATTGTTAAAGCGGGAAACCCTGTTAAGGCAACTCTTGTTTCTGTTAAACCAGACGGTGAAAAAACAGAGGCCAGTGGTAAACTGGAGCTAATTAAAGAAGAGTGGAAATGTAATTACAGGTCTGTTTATAACAGTTATTCAACCTGTAAAAATACAGTTAAAACAGTTTTCTCAAAGGATGTGGTTATTGGCAAAGAGGGTCTGGTTGAAAATGTTATTCCTAAAGTGCCGGGGGATTACCTTATTCAGATAAGTGGAAAAGATAAAAACGGTAAAACTGTTTTAGCATCTGAATCAGTTTGGGTAACAGGAAAAAATGCATCATGGGTTGATCGTCAGGAAAATCATAAAATGACACTCATCCCTTCAAAGCCCCAATACAAGGTTGGTGAAACAGCAACAGTTATACCTAAATATGACACATCAAAATCTACAATGCTTGTTACAGTTGAAAGAGACGGAATACTAAGTGCAAGGATAATTGACGGCGTAAATTATGGCAGCGGCATTGATGTTGAGATGAAAGAAAATTTTGCTCCAAATGTTTATCTCTCTGTTGCGGCAGTGACAAAAAGAACAGGTACAGGTGATGAAAACAGACCTACGTTTGCCCTTGGTATAGTTGATTTAAAAGTTGACTCCAGTGAAAAACGTCTTTCAATAAAAATTGATACTGATAAAAAAAGTTATCACCCCGGAGACAAAGTGAAAGGAAAACTGACCGTTACATTAAATGGTAATCCTGTTGTCTCCCAGCTTGCTGTCAGTGTAGCTGATGAGGGTGTGCTTCAACTTATTAATTTTAAAACGCCGGATCCTATGAACTATTTTTATAGTCCATGGTCTTTAGGTGTTGATACATCTTCAAGTTATCTTAAACTTTTGAGGGTTAAATACCCCGATGGTGCAAGTGAAGAGGGCTCTGACAGCGGCGGCAGTTCCGATAGTATAAGGTCAAAATTTGTAGCTTCCGCCTACTGGAATCCAGCAGTTGAAACTGATAAAAATGGAATTGCCAACTTTGAATTTATAGCTCCTGATAACCTTACAGCTTTTAGAATTATGGCATCAGGTGCCACAATAAAAGATAGTTTTGGAAATGGTGAGAGTCGAATTACTGTATCAAAAGAGGTTTTGGCCAAACCTGTGTTGCCTCGTTTTTTTGCTAAAGGTGATACTATAAGCGTTGGTGCTGCAGTTTATAATTACAGTAAAAAAAGTGGAACAGCCCATGTTACAATCTCTTCACCTGCTCTACATTTTGAAGTTGAAAAGATAGACGTTCCAATAAAAAAAGGGGAATCCCAAACTGTTCTTTTTAAAGGAAAAGCAGGAGATGGAAAACTTGCAGAGGTAACAGTCAAGGTTTCTTTAAATTCATTTAAAGACGCTTTTAAAGTGGATGTTCCCTTAAGGCAAAATCTCGTTGAAGAGCGGGTCTCTTTTGCCTCTTCAAAAATAAAAAACAAAAGCTTTGATATTAAGTGGCCGGCAGACATCATAAAAAATGAGAGCTCTCTTGAAATTCAGATTGACAGGTATGGCCTTGGGATGTTTTCACGGAATCTGGAAAATCTTATTAAATATCCCTACGGTTGTCTTGAGCAGACTATGAGCAAGCTGATTCCAATGGTCAAAGTTAAAAATCTGATTGCAGCCCTTGATATTAAAGATCTGGACAAGGGGAGTCTTGATAAATTCATTAAAGAGGGTATAAATAAAATCTATCATTTTCAGGATGATGAAAACATGTTCAGTCTCTGGATTGGGGGCACAGGTAATCCTCATCTCACAGCCTATGCTCTTTACGGGTTAAGTGAAATTGAAGCGTCTGGTGTTGCAGTAAAGAAGAGTGTTATTAACAGTGCTCTTGGCGCTCTTAAAGAGTGGTCAAGTGAGAGTCAGAATTTGACTGATAAAAATGTGGCCGCCCAACTGGCAATGATAGCCTTCATTCAGGCAAAATATCATCAGCCTGACGATGCACTTATAGAACGTCTCTATAACCAGCGAAATCACCTGCCCGTTTACGCAAAGGGATTTCTTTTAAGGGCAATAAACATTGTTGCTTCAATGTCGCAGGTTGAAAATTCTGAGTATGTGACACGTATGGATGTCCTTACAGATGATATTAAATCAGCAGTTAAAAATGAAAACGGAAACTCGTTTATAGACGAAGAGAGCGGCCTTGATTATCTGATGAGTTCACCCGTAAGAACAACCGCCATGATTATTTCGGCTTTGATCGAGGTCGGCAGGGAGCTTCCCCTTGTTGATTCACTTGTGCAGGGAATGATAGCCCATACAAATACTTATGGAGAATATTATAATACCCAGGAGAATTTATACACACTTGTTGCTTTTAACGATTACATTTCAAAATTAAATAAAGGTCCTGCTGATGTAACAATCAAGTATGATGACAAGATAATTTTTCAGGACAAAATAAATGGACAGAAAGTTTCCGGAATTTCGATTCCCCTGTCTCAGCTTGTCCCTGGTAAATTGTCTGTTGAGAGTTCCGAAGATTTATATATAAACGGCGTACTTGTTTTAAAAACCGAAAATCGAAAATCTGAAAGTATTTCTAAAGGAATATCTGTAAAAAGAGAATATATAGATCTTGTTTCGGGCCTTGCTGTAACAGATGTAAAAAAAGGTGAGCTTGTAAAAGTAAAACTTACTGTTACAACAGATTCAAAGGTTGAATATCTGGCACTTGAAGATCCTCTGGTCTCTGGTTTTGAACCCGTTAACACAAAATTTGAAACTCAAAATGATGTTTATGACAGCTCAACCTCTGTCTCATGGCAATGGGATTATACAGAGCTTAGAAATGATCGCATGACAGCTTTTGCCGACAAACTTTCACCGGGTGAGAGAATTATAGAATATATAATCAGGGCCGCCTATGAAGGTGAATATAATGTTCCTCCGGCCATTGTTGTTTTAATGTACAAACCTGCAACTTTTGGCCGCACAGACAGCAAAGTCTTAAGGGTTTTTAAGTGATAAAAAAGTTTTTTCTGCTTTTTTTAATTATAATTTTTTCTTTTGTCTCTCTCTTTTTATTTTGCAGATATTTAATACCTTACGATAAAAGTAAAATAGCCTCTATGCGAGACAATCCTGTAATAATCACTGACAGAAAACATAAAGTTTTAAGAAGGGTAAGGGCAAACCACTCTTTAAGAAGAGTTGATTTTGTAAAGCTGGGTAATATCTCAAAATATGCAATTGATACTCTTGTTGTTAGCGAGGATAAAAATTTTTACACTCACAGGGGTATTGATTTAAGCGCAGTTTTCAGGGCAGCTGTTCTCGATATAAAAAGCGGTGGTTTAAAATACGGGGCATCCACAATTACAATGCAGCTTATGCGCATGATTAATTCAAAGGGTCAAAGACGAACATTTTATAACAAGATAAAAGAGGCGACTCTAGCTTTAAGATCTGAGCAGATACTTTCTAAAAATGAGATTCTTGAGCTTTACCTGAACAGTGCTGATTTTGGAAACGGAGCAATAGGCATAGAGGAGGCGGCTTTTACATATTTTAATAAAAGCGCAGATGCCTTGACTTTAAGTGAGGCGGTTTTTTTAATGGTTCTCCCAAGAGGGTCTTCATATTACAATCCTTTAAGGCATTACAGCAGGGTGTTAAAAAGAAGAGATCATCTGTTGCAATTACTTTTAAAAAACAGAAAGATTTCAAAACCTGATATGGACAATGCCCTAAAGAAAAAGCCGGTTGTGTCACTTCACAAGCATCCTTTTAAAGCAGAGCATTTTGTAAATTATGTCCTTGATAATGTTGATAAAGATACGGTTAAAAATGGTGCAATTATTGTTACAACTCTTGATTTGAATATTCAGAAAAGAGTAGAGGCCCTTACCGCATTACATGTTAAAAAATTTAAAGAGCGGGGAGTTAATCAGGCAGGGGCGGTTGTTCTTGATAGTCAATCAGGAGAGATTCTTGCCATGGCAGGGTCAGCGGGGGATGATTCCCTAAACGGTAAAATAAATATTACAGCAAGAAAAAGATATCCCGGTTCGGCGTTAAAACCTTTTGTTTATGGTGAGGCTATCGAACAGGGGTTGTCTCCAAAATCGTTAATTGATGATATTGCTGATGTTCCATCAGCTTACAAAATTGATCGCCCTGTAAAAGAGCACGGGCGGGTTCCGTTAAAAGAGGCTCTTGCAGGGTCTTACAATCTTGCAGCTGTTCATCTGCTTGAAAAAATAGGAATTCACAAAGTTCTTGAAAAAATGAAACTGGCCGGCATTTCACAATTTACACTTCCTAAAGAGAGTTACGGTTTAAGGCTTGCCCTTGGAAGCGCAAAGACGACACTTGTGGATTTGGCATCAGCATATGGTTTTATTGTACGGGAGGGAAAGGTTGTTCCTGGCAGATCAATTTTAAAGATAGAGCTTAATAATTATAAAACAATTCAAGTTAAATCTTTAAAAGAGAAACAAATTTTTTCTAAAGAGACAGCATGGCAGGTTATGGAGATGTTAAGTGACAACGATGCAAGGTACAAAGTTTTCGGGTATGATGTTCCCGCAGACCTGCCATACAAAGTAGTTGCCAAAAGTGGAACAGCAAAAGGCTTCAGCGACGTTGTGGCAATCTTCGCAACAAAAGAGCTGACCGCAGCCGCCTGGACAGGAAGAGTAGACGGCCGCCCCACAAAAGGCGTTTTAGGACTGGAAGGAGCCGGCCCTCTCGCAAGAGCCGCACTTCTGGCCGCATCAAAAGGCAAAACCCTCACCCTCCCCAAAAAACCGAACACGTTAATGTCTAATTTTTAAATTTAAAATTTAGCTTAATTATTTATTACTGCAAAATCCGGTTCGTCGGTGCAGATTTTTACCTGGTACTTATCACCTTTTTTTATAACAGTTTCAAAAGGAATAAAATTGCCATCGTATAAAAAGAGCCCTCGCTGTCTTAGATATGTTTTAAAATCAAATTGAGGTTGAACTGTTTCAATATCAATATGCTTAACTTCCATATCGAGCATAATTTTTGCCCCGCTGAATTTTGAGCCATTTATGTTAATATCATTGCATACAACTTCTGCCAGAACCCATTCGGGTGGTCGTGCGTCACCTTCAATATCAAAAAGAACCATTGCTTTGTAGCCCAGGCATTTTGTTCCTGTAAAAGGGGATATTAAAGTTTCTTCTCCGTCTATTTCTGCATCATTTGTTTTATTTAAATTTGAATGACAGTTGCTGTTCAGTAATGGAAAGCGCCATCTAAGGGGCCATTTATAGTTGAATTTCTCAAATAGGAATGACCACCATTTAATTGTTGTATTGTATGATACGCCTAGGGCAGTAGCCATGATAAAGGCTGTAACAATTCCACCTTCAATTGCGGAAAAATATGCAGTTGTAAAATAAACACCATAGATTGTAAGTAGATATATTGGAATTACCAGGATATGAATTTTTTTGTTAACTGTATTTCTGGTTGACTTTTCAACATCATGTAGAGCTGTTCCCATTGCATCATTGGCCAGATTAACCCAAATTAATTGTTTGCAATATGGACATTTATTCTGATTTGACTCGCTTAAATATCCACAGTTTTCACAATAATAGTAGCATTGAAAAGGTTCTCTGTAATTTGCCAGATTCGGATTTTGCGCATCATGAATTTTTGTTATTGTTTTACGTCTTGCCTGCCATCCGGCTTTACGTTTAATATTTGCATCTTTAACTCTCTCGTTCATTCTGTTCATAAAATATCTGGCAAAAGCTACAGCACTGCCACCAACTAATCCACCCATAGATGACTCCTTTCGTTCATAAAAAAAATGGATTTATTTTTACAACTTCTTTTATAAGCTGTCTATTTGAATAGGATTTTTTATGGTGTTGCTTATAAAAAGAAATTTTGAGGCTGTCAGTAAGGTCTTGTTCCGTTGTAGTTTCCCCCCGGGGCGTAGTCACATACTGTGAAGTATCCGCTCCATGAAAGGCCTGTGAAATTTTTGCAATATACTTTTGCACATCCTATTCTTAGAGATGAATCCCATACAACCTGGGTGTAGTGTCCACAGACATCCGAGCATGAATTGTTTGAGTAGTTGTAGTATTCTGCTTCATCGCTCCATTGCTCAACAACAGTTGTTGTTGCTGTGGGGTTTTGTGAATTTGCCGCAATATTTTCACCAACGTAATCTGTTCCCCCAAGGGCTGCGTAGTCAGTTGTTCTGTTGTCATTGTGTTTCCAGATACATTTTGATGCATAATTGAATGCAACTTCCGCGAGATCTGAGTCCCAGACAACATCTTGCAGCGGAGTTAATGGAATTGGTTGTGACCAGTATGTTCCATTGTTTATTTCGTTTCTTACCCAGTTGTGTTCATAAACCATCTGTTCACAAAAAGAGCCCGGTGAACAGTCACATGTTGTACCGTCTCCTCCACAAACATCGCAGGCATCATATGTTGCGCTGCCGTTTGGAACGCCTTTACAGTCGAGACAGTCGTTGTTGCCGTTGCACACACCACAAAGATCAAGGGTTGCAGTGCCATTGGGAACATCATTGCAGTCAAGGCAGTCATCACTTCCATTACAGACTCCGCAAAGGTCAATAGTTGCGCTTCCTCCTGCAACTCCGAGACAATCAATTACAGAATCAGAGTCAGAGTCAGTGTCGGAATCAGAGTCAGTATCAGAGTCAGTATCAGAGTCGGAATCAGTATCAGAGTCAGTGTCGGAATCAGAGTCAGTGTCGGAATCAGAGTCAGTATCAGAATCAGTGTCAGTGTCAGTATCAGAGTCACTTTCTGTGTAATAATTTGAATCCGAGTCTAAATATGACTGGTCATCACTGCCGTTGTTGTCATCTGAACATCCACTTGCAATCAATATGGAAATCGCGGCGATTGAAAATAGGCGAATAACAAAATATCTCTTCATAATAAGTCCTCCTTTTATTAGAAAATGGTTTGTTAACGTTGTTATGATCCATCAAATAAGAGAAATCTGCAATGGTTATTTTGATGTGGCTGTAATCTGTTGAAATTGTGAATATTTTCAAATTTAAAAAAAGTCATGCAATTTTTTTAATGACATTGTATCATATGGATATCTGGTTTGTACTGCATCTAAAAATGCAGAAGATTTAAGAAAGGATGTTTTATAATGAAAAGTAGATTATTACTTCTATTGGTTTCAGTTTTATCCCTAACTATGTTTGCCTGTTCATCGGATGACAATTCTCTAATTGGTCCTGTCGGCAGTGACACTTCCCAATTGGATAGCGATTCCAGTTCCGGTGGAGACAGTGATACGGATACTGACACAGACTCAGACAGTGACACAGATGGGGACACGGACGGGGATAATTATTTAATTGCAACATATAGGGATTTCAAATCAACTCACACTGATTTTGAGAGATTTTATCCCGATGGTGATAATCCTGATGAATATGACGGCCCTGAGAAGCCATGTCTTAATATGGTTCTTCCAGATCTTGGGGCGGATAAAACTCCTCAGTTTAATACGGCACAAAAAGGAACCTGTGATGAAGACAGGGGGGACGGATGGATTATAAATTTTAATCACATAGAGAGTGCAACATCTTTTGCTGACTGGTACCACGATGTTGATGGTGTTAATATTCCAATTGAGAAAAAGATTTTCCTGACTCTGCAATCTGATGGAACCTATCTTTTTGAAGATGACACCTTTTTTCCTCTTGGTGTTGATGAAGGTTTTGGGGCTGAAGACGGGCAGGTGGATAAAAACGGCACAGCACAGAATTTTCTTTTTACAACAGAGATTCATACTGCATTTACATATGAGGGTGGTGAGGTATTTACATTTACAGGTGATGATGATTTATGGCTTTTCATTGATGATAAATTGGCTGTAGATATTGGCGGTCTTCATGAAAAGACAACAAAATCGGTTAATCTGGATGACCTTGGACTTTCTAAAGGGACTCAATATAATATGGATATTTTTCATGCTGAGAGACATACAACCGATTCCAACTTTAGAATAACCACCACAATTAAAAAGTTTATAACTTCTATTGATTGATTTTAACTGGCATAACAGGTTAATTTTCCTTATAAAAACTTTAAAATTCATTTAAAACTCAAAAAAAGTTAATCTTATCTCTTGAAAGGTAGATAAACTGCTAGTATAAGCGCATAGTTTGATTTAAATTTTTACAATAAATTGAAAATTATATTTTTAAAAAAATGAGAGGGTAATATGGCTAAAGCGGAAAAAATGAACAGGGGTATGTCGTCCAAGAAAAAGCATGGCGGCGGTACCGAAATTAAACTTCCAGAAGGAATTCACTCCTTTGATCATCACGGAAATGTATATGCATCACTTCCAGAGTTAAGCAGAATCCAGCCTAAATATTTTACATTGGATCAGCTTAAATCTTCTATAGAAGACGGGACACTTACAGCTCTTACTATGGATGGCTATAATGAACTTTTAGCTACTATTGCCCGCGTTAAATAAACAGCAGTGCCAAACACTGATCATTCCATTTGTGATAAAGCTGTTAGTCCTTTACAAAATATTGAAGACTCTATTCTAAAAGAACTCCAGGCTATTTATGAGTCGCTTAAAAGTTCATTATATTTAAAAGGTCCAAATTGCTTAATGTGTGGCAGATGCTGCAATTTTAAAGAGTACGGTCATGAACTATGGCTTACATCTCTTGAGCTGACATATCTTTTATTATCAGAAGGTTATCCTGATTTTGAACAGTTGTCAGTTCATTCCACGTGTCCTTATATGTTAAAGGGCAAGTGTACAGCAAGAGAAGGAAGGGTTCTCGGGTGCAGAATATTTTTCTGTCAACTTGATAAAGATGAGATGGAGCTTCTACACGAAGAGTATTTTGATAAGATTGTTGCCCTTCATAAAAAGTATAATATTCAGGTTGAATACGGGGAACTTTTATCAAGCCTTAATAATTTGAAAAATAAAGAATAGAATTTGTTGGCAAATATTAGTTTTCGATTATTGCAAAGGGCAGGCGTGCCTGGGGTGAAGTTTCAGCTGACATTGTAAAGGGCAGGAGTGCTTTTAATAGTGCTTTACTCTCTTTAGCCAGAGTGAAAAGAGATAAAAGTGAATCCCCTTGTACCAGCCCCATTTTTTTTGCAAAGATTCCCATCATTGACTGGTTTTCCTGCGGGAGATGAACAACTGTTGTACCTTTAGCTACAAAGCCTGCACCTCTGGCATAATTAATTGCGTCCTGATATCCGCCAATTCTATCTACCAGAAGCTGATGTTTTGCGTCTGCACCTGACCATATTCGCCCTTTGGCCCTTTTATCTACTTTTGATATTGTAAAACCATGCTCTCTTCCATCGGCAACCCTGTTTAAAAAGAGTCTGTAATATTCATCAAGCTGTTCTTTTAATTTTTCACGCTCCTGATCGGTGTACATTCTGGTCCATGATTGAATATCTGCATGAGTACCTTTGTTTATTGTTGAAACATTTATTCCTGCTTTTGCAAGGAGTCCTGATATATCTGCTTTACCGTAATAGACACCTATTGAGCCTGTAAGGGTATTGGGATCAGAAAAGATGATGTCTGCTGCAGAGGCAATATAATATCCACCTGAGGCGGCGATATCACCAAGGGAGGCAATTACAGGTTTAGTTTTTTTAAGATTCATAAGCTCCCGCCAGATAATATCTGATGCAAGAGCAGAGCCACCGGGGCTTTTAATTCTTACAACGACTGCTTTTATTGCAGGGTTTTCCTTGAGCTTGCGAATCTCTTCCATCATGGTTTTTGCGCCGGTTCTGTAAATTCCTAACATTGGAATCTTAACGCTTTCACCTTCTACAATATCGCCTTCAACATGGAGTACTGCAATTTTGGGTGAATCCAGGTAGGTGCGAATAGCGAGGGGTTTTGATCCGTAGTGATTATCTATATAAACTCTTTTTCCTGTATATGCTCCCAGCTCATCTTCAATTAGATCCATTGGAACAACTTTATCTGCAAGTCCTTTGTTTACGGCTTCTTTGGCCATAAAAGGTCCTGATTCCAAAGCCTTTTTTGTTTCTTCATAACTGTTAAACTTTCTTCCATCTTTTATCCCGGATAGAAGTCGTTCGTAGGAAGACTCAAGATATCTCTCCATTTGATAGGTGTTTTCCTTTGATGGAGATGTTCTGGTTACTGATTCGGGTGCACTTTTATATTCACCAATTTTTACGATGTCAGCTTTAACTCCAATTTTATCAAGGAGATCTTTAAAGTATACAGCAGTTGATGAGAGGCCAGCTGCTCTTATTCCTCCTGCGGGATTGACCCAGATATTTTCAGCATTGACGCAGGAAAGGTATCCTGAAATTGATGTATCATTTATATAACAGGTTGTAGATATGCCTTTATTTTTTAACGCTTTTATCCTGCTGTTAATTTCAAAACCCTGGGCAAGAGTTATTGAGTCTGCTGAAGGTTTTAAAAGAATCATATTTACACTTTTATCCTGTTCGATCCGTTCCAGAGTTTCCATTAAACTTGAAAAAGCAAAACTGTCCATTTTAGATTCAAGTTCAATGTTTATTACATAATAGGGAGATAAAAGCATTGGTATTGCGGGAAGCTGTTCTCCGGACAGTTTAAAAGACCAGTTCATACCAAGAAAACCGTTATCCTCTTTGGGGGATATTTTATAATATGGAGAAGCACTTATTCCTATTGGTATTCTTGAGGAGTCAAGTACCAGGGAGGTATCTAAAAAATAGTTGTTTTCTATTGAGCTTCCTAGTCCGGTAGCGGTGAACCTTGACTTTATAGTTACGCCATCTGTAATCATCCATGAAATAAGGCCTGTTATATTTGTGCTTTGAAGTGTTACTTTTTCATAACTCCATTTTTTCAAATCAAATTGCCTTGTATATCCATCGATGTATTGAAATTCACCGCCTATTGCAAATCTGTCATTACCAAATGGTCTAATGGTTAAGCCTGTAATGAAGCGTCCCGGGGTCTCTACTGTTCTTGATGGCAGAGTATAGATATCTTCATCAATTGGTGCATATGTTACGAGGGGGTGATTAAAATCTTTAAACATAAAGACAAAGTTAAGATAGTTTAACGGTCTTATTGTTAGTGAAAAATCAAAAGTATGAATGAGGTCTCCTAAATCATAGCCGGGAAATGTTCGATATGCAAAGCCGATACCTAGTGCTCTCATTGGATTAAAGGATAGGGCCAGTGATAGGCGGAGTCTTTTATCCAGTCCCTGCCATGATTGAATTGACTGTGGGGGGAGGAGGAGTTCAGTTGAGATTCCTAGTGCGAATTTTTTAAACGGAAAAGAAAAAAACAGACCATGACCATGACCTGCAAGATATGGTTGAGAATCGACCCATGAGCCTGTGTATACAAGGGACCATGATCCCATAAAGCCCATATTGGCAGGGTTTACGCTTATAGCAGTTGCGTCATTAATCTCAGTAACCGATGGTGATGATAAAAGAACACCGTCGGTTGGATTTACATATGTCTGCTGAGCATATGATGAAGTATTGGATATAATGATTAGAAGCAGTGTTAAGAGGACTATTGCTGTCAGTTTTCGCATTTAAATCTCCTTTAAGGCATTCGTTTACTGAGTCATTATGAAAGCACAATAATATATATTTTAACAGTTTTTTTTAAAAACATACCCTTTTGGAGAAAAGTTCTCTACGTTTTTTATCATTATTCTATTGTTTTTAAAGTTATTAAAGTTTTTCAATTCTTTTAAAAAAAATAAGTTGTGTTTAATAATTTTATTTAACAGAAATGCTTCGTTTGTGAATATATTTGTGCTTCAAAGACAAACCACTCCATCCCAGTATAGATATTTTCATACAAATTTATTAACTGCCAGATTTTGATAAACTTTTATTAAATTAAACCGATCGCCTTATGCATACTTGGCGGGTAACTCCCCTTTGGCCAAGGTATTTTCAGTTCAATAAGCATATTTTTTTCAAAAAGGGTATCTATATATTTCAGGCAGCTCTTGTATGATTTTGTAAATAGATGA
>JAFGVO010000118.1 GCA_016937935.1 Deltaproteobacteria bacterium
AATATGTACTCTCTTTTATAAATCTTCTTGGAAGTGTCATATTCCTATATCGGCCAAAATTATTTTTTTTTGCCAAAAAAGTGAAAATAATTAAAAAAATCTAACCTGGGTAAGGTCTTAGGGACTGTTTGTAAAGTTTTATTTTAAAATTGAAAATGAGAGCGGATCTACGTTGAGGAGTTCCAGACCTGTTTTCAGGACTTTTAACAGTGCTCTCTTTGCAGGATCTTCTTCTGTAAATGGATCTATTGTTCCCTCTTTTGAAATGCCTGTAATTGGAGCCAGGACATTTATAGCCTGGAGGAGTGCGTTATCGGGTTTTTCATCACAGAATGACTCTGCGAAATTTTCAGCATCTTCTTTGTCAAGGGGTTCAAACAGTGGCTCTCCCGTTAAATAGGCGTTGGCCAGGTAGTTGTAAATTATTGAACTGACAGTAAGTGTCTCTTCAATTTTTAAATAATTTTCTAAATCAAAGTTGAGTTTTTCAGTAAAGATATCTTCTAATGATTCAATTTCTAAAAGTATGTTATCAATAACTTTTACAGTTTCAATATTTGAAATACCTTCAATCTCTTCGTCAAGGGGCGAGATAAAACTACCGTCAAGAACACTCTCGTCTTCGAGTTTATGCCACCACCCCGGAACTGTTGAATTGAGACATTTTAGTGCAGCCTGATAGTATTCATCAAGACGAGAGCCTTTTTCGAAAGATGGACTTTTTAGAAGAGTTTCAGCCCGCTTTTTCAGAGGCATTAAAAGTCCCATTGCTCCGTGTATGAGCTGTCCGGGTACAAGATGGGTGAGAGCTTTGGCTCCAATTCTAGGGGAGTTACCCGCAATGGCATTTAGTCCAAGAGCAAGTGTGTTTCTGGCAAGTTTTGTCCCTTTTGTAACGTCATCAATGCTGCTCATTTTACACCTGATGCCTGTTAAAAAGAGATTTGTCATGGCTGTTATTTCTGCCGGGAGATATTCCATTCTGGCAATAACATCTTTGCCATTGGATTTTAAAAGAATTTCAAGTGACTGGTCCAGGAGATCTATACCTTTGAAATTTTCCGCATAAACAGCCGGGAGTGTTCCCACAGTTACCAGGGGATGAGGTATTTTTGATTCTTTAATTTTTTTATCAAGTTCAGTTTGAAGGGTAACCGGGTCAATGGGGGATAAAAGTGCCATGCCTTCTTCTATTGTTCCAAATCCTAAATCACCAAGGCGACCCTCTCTCCAGCGTAAAGCTGATTCTTCAAGTTCACTTGGGAGATCGTGGAGAACACACTGAAATTCAGCGTGATACTCTTCGAAGGGTTTAAAAAGAAGAGCCTGAATCAGCTGCTTAACAACATCTGTCTGGTCATCTGCAAAAGGTATTTCAATAAAATAGAATCCGTCCGGAGTGGTTATGAAATCAGAAGTGTCTGGAACCCAGGGTTCATCATCATCTTTATCTTCTCTAAGATAAACTGTAATGTGATTTTTTAAAATCAGAGTTTTGAGTTCATTTTCAAGTTTGTCCAGAGCCTGCATTGCCCCTTCAAGTCCTGTGGCTACAAGGGGGGCAATCAGGGTCTCAACTTTTTCAATAGAGGGGGTGTAGCCATCCCAGCATGACAGGTCGATTATTGAGTCAAACTGCTCTTTACTCACCAGCAACAGAAGATCAGTTAACTGTTCTTCATCTGCCTGGTCCATTGCAAAAAGAATATCCTGAGGACTCATCTGTTTTACCATGGCATCAGGGAAATCAGAATCTTTAAGTTTTCTCAGAAATTGTTGAGCCCCCTCTTTAGTTGAAGGCATAGAGTCTGTCTGATTTAAAATAGCAATTTTTTCTGTCATAGTATCCTTCTTTAATCGGACCGGTTTATAATTTTTAATAAACAGGTATGATTAAAATATGTGTTTCAATATACGATCTTGCAAGTTAGTATTTAATTTAAATATTTAAAAGGTTTATATCACAATCAGATCATAATCAGATCATCATCTGACAACTCCTCTTCAGAAAGGGAGTTATCATCGAGCTCTTCAAATTCTTCAATCTCATCGTCATCATCGTCATCCAGCTCTTCTATTCCATCTCCGTCCATAAAACGATTTGCTTCTAGTTTTTCTTCTGTGTCCTGCATACGTCTGTTGGCCATTTTTGCAAAGTGGGCAAGTACTTCGGGAAAAGCATTTACAAGTGGGGTAAACAGCTCTTTTGCCAGAAAAAGAAGTGTACAGGGTGTAAGAGTTCTTAAGGTTGCAGTGGCATTTTCATCATAGATAAGTGAAATTTCTCCGGCAACATCTCCTGGCCCTAAAACTGAAACCTGGATATATTCGCTGCCGTTGTAGGTAAGAACCTCTGCCTGGCCTTGAAGAATTACATATAATCCGCTTCCCGGTTTGCCCTGTTCTACAAAGATTGTTCCTTTTGGAACTTCGTGACCTTCAAATTTTGAAAGGAGTTTCTGTTTAGCCTCCTGAACGAAGGGTTTGAAGAGAGGATTTGTAGCCAGAAGATTTGAGATCATTCTGTCTTTTGTAAACCTTGCCATGGCACCTGCCACATTGGGAGCAGTCATGGATAACTTGTCAACTTCATCTTTTGAAAGTTCCAGCAGGTCACACTCCCCGGAAGCATAAACAGATGCACCTCTCGGGTCGTTGCTTATAAGTGCCATCTCCCCGAAAATTGAACCCTGTCCAAGGGATGCAAGTTTTATGTATTCATCTTTGTCATTGTCTTTTCTGACAACTGTTACCAGGCCCCTTGCCACAAAAAACAGTGAACTTCCAATATCACCCTGATTTATAATCGGGTCTCTGTCTTTGTAACGTTTAAGCTTCAGCAGAGAGACCAGTTTAAAAAATGACTCTTGAGAGAGAGTACTTAAAATTGCGATTGGCGGAACCACTTTGGGGTAGTTTGAAATATTTCCTGTGTAGGCGGCCATTGTAGCCAGTTTATTTTTCAGAGCTTCAGTTTCGATTTCAAAATCAAGATTTATATCATCTCTGATTTCCTGAGAATAATCAGAGGGTGCGGGTTTTATGCTTCGCCCAAGACTTGGTGAGCCGGCGGCATATGTGGCAGACAGCAGGTCAAGGGCTTTTGCTGCATTTATACCCTCTTGTTGAAGAATTTTAATTGCAGCAAGTGCACTTAAAGGATCACCGGATTTTATAAAGTATTCTGCTATTGAACTATAGATGGCATTTGAAAATTTTTTGAGATTGAGAGATGAAAACGCATCAGCAATTTCAAATCGCAAATTAAAATCCAGAGGGAGTGTCTCAAGAAGAAGTGTATAAATTTTGAGAGAACCTGTAACATCTTTGTTTAAAAGTCTGTTTTCAGCCTCAATTTTAAGTTCAAGAAGTTTTTTTGTCATTTCTACATCAAATTTTTTAAAAATATCCTGCCTGGGATATCTGGTCTAACTTTTAAAAGTCTCTGAAAATGAATAGCATAATTACAATAAATTAAAAATATGAAAGGAGAATTATAACGAGAGTTCTGTAAAGGAAGAATTTTTTCTGGTAATATGGATATATTCTGGCTTTTAAAATTTAAAAAAGGGAGTTTCTTATGAAAGAGTTTTTACTGGTTTTAACTGTTTTAATATCGATTTCGTGCAGCGACTCTTCAAATAAGGCAGAAATTGACAGTGACACTTCTGATACAGAAACAGAAAATGATATTGATTATAAAACTGATTCAGGGTCTACAGATTCAACAATTTATGACTCTGACACTTTTAACTCTTCAACAGACAGCATCCTGGACAGTGAAACCGATTCAAGCGATCAGTATATTCCTGATAACACAACACCTGTTGGTGATCTCAATTTAATACCCTTGCCTGTCTCAGTTACAAAGGATATTGGCTTTTTAACTCTGGATAAAGATACAAAAATTGTAGTTTCAGAGGGCTCTAAAAGTATTGGATATTTTTTAGCTTCCATCCTCCGTCCTTCAACTGGGTATAATTTTTATACAGCAACCACGGGGCGAACAAGAGGTGATATTAATCTAATAATTGATTCGACTTTAACCGGTATGAACCCTGAGGGGTATCTCCTTGATATTACAAACGATGGAGTTTTTATAAAAGCGCTAAAACCCGAAGGTCTCTTTTACGGGGTTATGACTTTAAGAGAGCTGTTTGATGAAAAGATAGAGAGTAAAACTCTTATCACCAATATGGGATGGAAACTTCCCAAGGTGCATATTGAAGATTATCCCCGGTTTAAGATTAGGGGTTTTATGCTGGATGTGTCGAGACACTTTTTTGATGTGGAGTCAGTTAAACGATACATTGATTTGATTGCCTATCACAAAATGAACTCCCTTCATCTTCATTTAAGCGACGATCAGGGGTGGCGAATTGTAATAGATTCATGGCCTGATTTAACGACAATTGGAGGAAGTACCTGTGTGGGTGGGGGCAATGGAGGATTTTATACAAAAGCTGACTACAATGAGATTGTACTGTATGCAGAGAGTCGTTATGTAAATGTTATTCCCGAGATTGATATGCCGGGTCACACAAACGCGGCTCTGGCATCATATGCTTCTCTTAATCCCGACGGAAAAAAGCAGCCTCTTTATACGGGTATTGATGTTGGCTTCAGCTCTTTATGGCTCGGACAGACAGTTACAGAAAACTTTGCTAGAGATGTACTTGGTGAGATAGCCGCAATGACACCGGGGCCTTACATTCATATTGGAGGCGATGAGGCTCATTCAACAGATCACGGGGATTACCTGACCTTTCTTAAATTTTTGCAGGGGGTTGTTTCAAACTCGGGAAAAACATTAATTGGCTGGGAAGAAATTTCAGGTGCGGATTTGAATGCACCTTTTTATGCCCAGCACTGGCATGATGAGGATCTTTCCATCGAAGCCGTTTTAAAAGGGGCACAGATTATTTCATCACCTGCAAAAACCGCTTATCTGGACATGAAGTACGATGATTCAACTCCAATAGGGTTAACCTGGGCAGGTACAACAGATGTGGAGGATGCATACAATTGGAATCCGGTTCCTGCGGGGATAAGCGAATCTTCGGTTGCGGGTATTGAGGCTCCTTTGTGGACAGAGACAGTAGTTGATGATGATGATATTGACTATCTCTCTTTTCCCAGGCTGTGCGGACACGGGGAGACAGGGTGGAGTCAGCAGAAAGATAAAATCTGGGATGAGTACAAAGTCAGACTTGCTCATCACGGCAGGCGTCTTGATATGCTTGGTGTAAATTACTATAAATCCACGCTTGTAAACTGGGAATAAATTAATTCGGGCAATTAATTCCTCTATGTAATAAAATCTTTATAAGGAATGATCTGGCTTTTAATTAAACAGGAGTGTGACTGATGAAATATTTAAATATTCTGAGCTTATTAATTGTTATGCTTTTACTTGTATTGGGATGCAGTGATGCCTCTTCAGATATTGATCATGGTCTGGATTCGGGTTCAAATGTTACAGATACAGACACAGATACTGACACAGATACGGATACAGATACAGATGCTGACACTAATACGGATATGGATACCACAACTGATACTGCCAGTGATTCGGACACGGATTTTGACACAGACAGTTATGGCAGTGTGTGTACAACAGATAAAGAGTGCACTCTTGTAAATGACTGCTGTTCGTGTTTGGCGGCAAGCCCTCTTGAAGATCCCATGATGTGTGAACTTCTCTGTATTCAGAGTCATTGTCAGGCAATAGGTCTGGAACAACCCGAAGCCAAATGTGTAGGAGGGCGCTGTGTTTTAAATGCAGACTGTACTGAGGGAACGATGATCTGCGATATGATGACCCCGGTTTGCGAAAATGGAATGGTACCTCTCATAAAAAATAACTGTTACGGAGGATGTATTTACGAGAGCGAGTGTAATCCTGAACTATAAACTTTATCTTATTGAAAAACAGTCAAATATTTTATAGAGGTAATTTATGAATTCTGTATGGTTATACCAAAATCTTGGAACACTGGCTCAAATTGGAGGAGCTGCAGCTTTAATTCTCATTGCTGTTTTATCTGTTCATAGAAAAAACAAAAAAAGAAAACTGGTTAAAATAATAACCCAAAAAAGAGAGTAATGCTCTATTTAACTGTCATGTTGCAAAATGGTATTTTAATGTTTAATATCTCAAGAGTCAGCAATGTATTAATTATCAAACAATGAAAAGGAAAAATTAGAGATGGAAGATAGAGTAAAAGCGGTAATTGAAAAAACAGTAAGACCTGCACTTCAAATGGATGGCGGAGATATTGAGTTTATAGGAATGGACGGCAACAAGGTTAAGGTTCAGCTTAAAGGAGCCTGCAACGGATGTGCTGCTGCAACAATCACTCTTCAGTTAGGTGTGTTGAGAGCTCTCCAGGAAGAGATTCCTGAGATTGAGGATGTTGTTCAGGTATAAGACTCGATGACTCTTAACGATGACAGGCAGATGCTTTTAAAGCGTTTTGAATTATGGACATCCCGTTTTTTTATAATTAAATCCCTTATAAAAAGTGAAATTATTAATCTTGCCGAGATTGGCTGTATTATTAATTTTATACCTCCTTCATTAAACAGGGATGACCTCCCTGTAATAGCAGAGGCGAAAAAGAAAATTACCGCACTCTACAATGAACAGATAGAGATTATTGACAAGGTTGAAAATTGTGGAGCAATAATTGCAAATCTTGATACTATGGAGATTTTAGTCGTGGAAGACCCTGATAATAAATCATTTTTAAGCTGGATGCCCGGAGAGAATGATTTTTTATTCAGGAGAATATCAAATAATATCGCAGGAGATAGACTACCTTTAAAAAGGGGTGTAAAAGACAGTGAACAGCGAATTGTACACTGATAATTGATGCGAGGATAAGAGTTATGAGTTTTAACGAAGAGAATCGGGCAAAACTGGCAAAGGCATTTGAAGATCTTTTAAGAGCGGTAAACAGATCCCCCGGGCGTTATCCGGAGCTTCTTGACACTCCTGTAAAAGCGGCGGATATGTGGATTGACGATCTCCTGGACGGATATAAATGGGATCCTGCCCAGATACTTGCTGATGGACTTCCAGCGAGACAAAACAGCAGTATGGTTGTTATTAAAGATCTCCATTTTCATGCGGTATCTCCAAGATATTTATTACCTTTTCAGGGTATTGCCCATATTGGATATGTTCCTGGTGACACAATTGCGGGTTTTTCAAAAATATCAAGACTTCTTGACTGTTTTGCCCACAGACTTACATTGCAGGAGGACATTGCACATGAAGTCTGTGCAGCTCTTACCACACACTTAGGTGTAAAAGGAGCCGCATGTGTTATTGATTCCGAGCAGTTCTCCATGATTGTAAGAGGTGTAAGAAAGCCAGGAAGCCGAGCTATTACAGCAGATTACAGTGGTATCATGGCAACGGATCAATCAAAACGCTCCGAATTTCTTGCAATTATTGATTCCGAAGAGAGCCTTTCGGAATAGTTTTCTCAGCGATTTCTGCTCAATTAATAAATCCAGCAACAGATCAGGCAATAAATCCGGCAAAATAATAATGAAAAAATTTAAAAGAGTGTTAACAAAGTTTATCTGGCTGATAGTGATTGTCATATTGGTATTCTTTGTTTTTTTTATTGGTGCTTACGTGGCCGCTTCGGGTGATTTTTCAGTTCCCCAAACTGTTGAATTTAATAGAGAGCTGCCCGCATTTGATGCAAATGGATATAGATTTCACGGTGAAACTGCTGGAGACCCTCAAAATCCGGTTGTAATAGTTCTCCACGGAGGCCCGGGTAATGACTACCGAATGCTCCTTCCATTAAAGAGTTTATCAGATGAGTATTTTATTGTTTTTTATGATCAGCGCGGGGCCGGTCTCTCACCCAGAGTTGACGAGCAGGAACTTACAATGAAAAAGTATTCAGAGGATCTTGATTCAATTATTGATAAATTTGCCGGTGAGCGAGGTGCAATTTTAATTGGTCACAGCTTTGGGGCAATGCTTGCGTCATATTACATTGGAAAACATCCCGAAAAAATAAATGGTGCTGTTCTGGCGGAGCCCGGGTTTTTAAACAGTAAAATGGCAGAAGTTTTTATGAAAAAAACAAATGGCTTTAAACCGAAAAAACTCCACTTTAAAGAGTTATATGCAATAGGAAAAATCTTTTTTCACTCCCTTCATGTAAAATCAAAAGATGGTGAAGAGAAAATGGACTGGCTGCTTTTAAGAATCACAACCCTTCCAATTGATGCAAATCCTGTAAAAGGTTATTTTTGCGGAGGAAATTTAAATACCTCAAGAATGTCAACCTGGAGATTTGGTTCAAAAGTATCTATGACAATGTTAAAATCCCTAAAGGACAGCAATGGAAAAATACATGCCGATTTTACTGAAGGAGTTGAAAAGTTTGATAAAGATGTTCTTTTTATTGCCGGTGATTGTAATAAAATAATTGGTGAAGATGTTCAAAAAGAACATATGAAACTTTTTAAAAAGGCTGCTTTAGCGGTTATTCCATATGCGGGACATACAATGTTCGGGGAAGAACCGGAACGAACATTAACCCATGTAAGAGAGTATCTTAAAAGAGTTACACCGTTAGAAAACTACTGAAATTATTAATGTTTTAACAATTTATCAACCTACCCTACCCTCCCTAAGTGAGTTTAATGATTTTATTTTACCCTGGTTACTTTTTTGATATTTTTTCTGAGGCATCCCTTATCTGACGGAGAATATCCGGGAGGCTTTTTCGGTTGGCCAGATTGATAATCCAGGTTGGAATGCTTCCCCCGGGATCAGCCAGAATCGTATAGCGTAAAGTGGAACTATTGCCATCTTTATCAGGGGAAATGTCAATTTGACCTTTGATGTTTGTTACTCTGATAACTGATTCACTTGGGGGAGGAGCATTTTGGTTGGAGGTTTGCCATGTTAGACGAAAAATTCCTTTTTCGGGATTTATGTATTTGTCATAGCGAAGGCAGTAGTCCCTCTTGTCAATAAATGGATAGTTAACAAGCTGGTAGTTATACCATGTGTTATTTTTGCCGGTATGGTTGAATATATTTTTCTCCACATATTTTTTGGTAGTTTCCCGGTAGGTTTCAGGTGCGGAGGCTGCATTTAGAACAACTTCAGGAGGTGCATTTATGGTTATTACAGCTCGAACCTGTTTAATGTTTGTATTTGGGGTTGATCTTGAATATACGGAGATTCCATCACTGGATTCCGTCTCTTTTTGCCAGCTTGAATCTGCAACCACTACCTGACAAAGCAGGGTTAATAAAGATCCTGCCAGCAATGCCCCCGTCCATATGTTATTTGAGTTTGAATGTTGAGACACTGTTTCCCCCCTGAGTGTGAAAGTTATGTATAATATAGTAACTATTTTAAAAGATGCCAAAAAATAGAATATTACTTTTGAAACAATTACTTTTAGAACTACCCACACAGAACTACCCACCCCACACAGAACTACACAGAACTACCCACAGAACTACCCACCCTAGTTGAGTGAGCTGAAATCATTATCTTTTTCAGTAATTAACCTGATTATTTTGTTTTAGGTTGAATAAGAATTGTACGTGTGGTTTTCTTCCATTCTGTTTATTTATTACAAAAGAGAAATTTTCATGAAAAAAAAGAGTTTTTATCCATTTATAATTATTTTCCTTTCAATGGTTTTGTTTACCTGTTCACTGTCTGCAGCCCAAAAAAGTGAAGTTGAGCTAAGTGATAAAACTATTGTTTCTGTTAACGGTTCAACCGTAACTCTGCTTCAGGATAAAAAGGTTCTTTGGCAAAAAGAGTTTGCTGGTTTAAAAAAGTTAAAGAAAATCAATGTTGATGTTTTTTCACTTCAGGGAGGCGGCTCTGCAGTTTTAATAAATTCTAAAGAGCCCAAAAATAAAAATTATAAAATTGTTCTGCTTAAAAAAGAGAAAAGTTCCGCTCTTGAAATTTTGTTTGAAGGTTCTCCCCAATATAAAGGGGATTCTGGTGAGAGATATGCCACTGAAGTTAGAATCGAGAGAACCGGCGGGGATGAGTATGTTGTTGTTAAAGGCACTGTCTATGATGGTGCACATATTTGTGGTGAAAATGTAAAGCCTCTTATTTTTAGAGATGTTTATGATCTTAAAAAAGGAAAATTTGTTGAAGCTTCGTTAAACCGATTTTTTGCAGATGCCATTTTAATTGAAGGAACCCCTGTTGATACAAGCAGTGAAAAGTCGGGGAGTGGCAATTTTCTGATTCCTGAATTTGCATCATCTGTTTCTGGTGATGAACATAGCACTATAATGCTGACTCCTCCTTACAGTGTTGTTGATAATAATCCTCTTTCCTATTGGGAGCCCGGTTCAAAAACCGGTATTGGTGAATTTATTACTTTTAATACTAAAAGTTCTTTATTTGAAATTACAGAAGTAACTATTTCTTTAGATGCCGGTAAAAAAAGAAGAATAAGGCCTGCCTCATTGTTTCTTGTTTCAGACTCTAAAAGCTATTTGCTAAAGTTTCCTAAAGAGGGAAAACATATAAATTTTAAATTTCCAAAAGCTTTTAAATCTTCTTGTATTTCTGTTGTTATTGATAGCATCGATTCTAAAAGTGGCAATAAACCGCCCGCATTGCAAAATATTACTCTGTTAACTCAGCTGGACAGTAAAGAAGGTTTAAGCAGGCTGGTCAAGATGCTGAATGATTCAAAACAGGGAGAAGAAGCGGTAATGACTTTAAGAGGTCTCCATTTAGAAGGAGCAGCTGCAATCAGAGAGAGTTTTAATGATTTAACAGTTAAAGGACAGAAGCGGGGAGCAAAGGTTCTGGCAGATGTTGACGGTGAGGGTTCTGTATCAATTCTTGCAAAAACAGCTGTAACCTATGACAGGGATGAGATTCCTGAAATTATCACTGCTCTTGTATCTTTAAAAGATAAGGCTGTTGCAGGTGTTTCTCCTTATGCTGACAGCAAAGATGATGAAGTTTTTAAGAGAGCTCTTTATTTATTGGAAATGCTCAATACTGGTGAGGCATTTAAAAAGATTGCTTCATTAAACAGTAAAACTAAAAAAAGAAGAGAACGTGTAAAAGCAGCTTTAGCGGAGATGTTGAATGAAACTAATGTTGAAATTTTAATAGATGCAATAAATAACGCAAAACAGAGCTCTAAGAATTTTAATCACTATTTTGATCTTTTAAATGTTGCAGCTGACTCAAATAGTCAGAATTTAAAATCTATAGCCGCAACCCTTGCAAATGAGACTTTTATAAATGAATCTTCATTTGAAAACAGATACAGGTCTTTGAATGTTCTTATCACTGCAGATGATAACAAGTTTTTTGATACAGTTCTTGAGGCTGCGGTCGATAAAGACAGAGAGATTAGAGCAGCTGCTTTAAAAAATATCTGGAAATACAAAGATGGCGAAAATGATCAGAAGATTATTTCGAAACTGACTGCTGCATTTGGTGATGGAGAACCTGCTGTGCGTCTTGCAGCGTTAGAGTCATTTAAACATTTTATTGATGAAACAACACTTGCGGGTCTGGAACTGCTTTTAAATGATCCATGGCCTTATGTGCGAAGAGAAGTTATTGAAAACGCAGCTCTGTTAAAAGGTGAAAATGCTGCACAGATTATTGTTGAAGGGATGAATGATGAATCCCCTCTTGTTATAATGGCTGCACTTAAAGGGGCAAAGGGATTTAAGGGGAGCAAACAGATTGATAATCAGATAATTCAAATATTAAAAGATAAAAAGTCCAAACCCTCTGTTCTTTCGAAAAGTGCCGAGACCCTATCCCTTCGATGTATTCAAAATGAGGAAGCTATTGATGCCCTTATGATATTGCTGCAAAAAGGGGCGGAACCCCTTGCTGATAAAGTTGATATTATGGTTGCTGTAAGCTGTGCCAAAGCTCTTGGTGTTATTGGAACTAAAAAAGCCATTGAATCTTTAAAAGAGGCATTGAAAAGATCAAATCCGGCCACAGACAGAGCCATTAAAGCAGCTCTTCAAGCTGATAAAAACAGATGTAAATAAATTTCAGATTGCGGTTAAACTTGACCTTTGAAAGGTTATTAAGATAGTTTAACAAACTGGTTAAACCAGAACATTAATTTAATTTTGTGGTGAAATTTTGCATAGAGAGATTGTAATGAAAATAAAGTTTATGATTCGAATATTTTTTATACTTTTATTGTCCGGATTTTCTGCACAGGGAGCTGAACTTGACGTAGACTGGACAACATATGTAAGCAACGATTTGAGAATTGCGGTAACAGGAAAAAATTCTCCTGAAATTTATCGAAATGACGCAACAGCAGGGTTTGCTTTAAAGGCTCATCTTATTCCATACAAGCTGCGCTTTGTGGGGAATTTAAAATTTACATGGACAGGAATACCCCATGACATGGAATTTAATGAACTTACAGTAAGAGGTGGGGTATCTTCATACACATTTGAAAGTGACTCAGCCTATATTGAAGTGATTGATATTCTTCCCTATCTTGATTTAAGAATTGGTCGTCAGATTGTTCAGTGGGGAACAGCAGATATGTTTAATCCCACAAATAATATCAACTCTCTCGATCTGGAAGACCCGTTTATGTTTGGCAGAACTGTAGCAAATCAGATGATACGGCTTGATTTTAATCCAAAAGATTCTGACTTTGTTGTAACAGCAGTCTGGGTTCCGGTATTTCAGCCTGCACAGCTTCCCAAATCTGCACTTCTGGCTGTTGGAGATACAACTTCCCAATTTCCTTTTGTAGAGCCAAAAACAAGACTTGCTGCTGAAAATCTGAGAAATATCTATCTTCAAAATGAGGATAATTTTGATATAATTGATCCCCATGTTGTTGCAAAAATGCCCGATCTCTCACTTAAAAACTCTCAGGTTGGTGTAAAAGCCCAGTGGATGACAGGAAATATTGATACTTCAATATCATATTATATGGGCAGAGATTCAATTCCTGTTTCTAAATACAGCTATTCAACACAGGAGCCCACAGGGGAATTTAACAATGGAACACCAGTTATGAGAGTGTTTACAGATGTGGAGCTTTATTATCCAAAAAAGCAGGTGCTTGGATTTGATTTTGCAGGAGAATTACCCTTTTTAGGAAATATGGGCTTCTGGTTTGAAGGAGGTGTTGTATTTCCTGAAGAGGTCAAAATGAAATTTGATATTACTGAAATTGTGCCGACGGCTAATGTTATAAATGATTACGTTGTTAAAGGTGATCCATTTTTTAAATGCACTGCAGGGCTTGATTATTCAATTGGTAAACATCTGTTTGTAATGGGGCAGTTTATTCACGGATTTCCAGATGAATTCGGGATTGATACTATTCAAAATTATTGGATGGGAGTGGCCGAGTTGAAGTTTTTTCAGGAAAGGGTCAACCTGAGAAATGTTTTAATGGGAGAGATTCCTCATATGGATACAGATATTAATATGGATATTGACAAGGATAATAAAGTTGAATCCCTGGCACTTGGGGCAACAAATGATGGCAAAATCGGTTCTCTTGTGTACTTTCCAGAATTGATTGTCAAGCCTGTTGACGGACTTGAAATGAGCCTTGGAGCATATCTTGCTTTTGGTCATAAAGAGTCAAAATTTGCAATGGATGCCGCTGGACCTTCACAGGTATTTTTAAAAGTAAAAGCTTCATTTTAATAAATTTATAATAATTTCGGTATGTTCAAAAAGGGTGGGTATTTTTTTAGGATTTTTTTAGGGGTATTTTTTTAGGTGTCTATTAAGGGACTGGTATACCATTTCTTGCTTCAAGCAGCTGATACCAGTCCTCTCTCGTATAACTAATATCAAAAGATTTAACTGACTCTTCAATATGCTCAATTGAGGTTGAACCAATTATTGGCAAAATCTGAGAGGGATGACGAAGCAGCCATGCAAGTATTATTGCAGACTGAGTTGAATTATATTTTTCAGATTGGCGAGCAAGCTCATTTTCAATACGTTTCTCAGTCTCTTTTGTAAAAGTGTTTCCCCAGGCCGGATAAGCAACCCCTCCGAGTGGACACCATGCCTGCGGGGATATTTCAAGCTCCTGACACTGATCAATGGTTCCATCTTCTAAAGAGCTGATATTATGAATATTTATTTCTATCTGGTTTACCAAAAGGTCAAAATCCAGTCTGCTTTGAAGAAGCTTGAATTGAGAGGGTTTAAAATTACTTACTCCAAAGTAGTTTACAAGGCCTTTATCTTTTAACTTTTGAAGTGTTTTAGCTACCTTATCTGCATTAAAAAGATAATCAGGTCTATGAAGCAGAAGCATATCCAGGTGATCGGTTTTTAGTCTTTTTAATGAGCCTTCAACACTGGAAGTTATATGTTCATCCGAAAAATCATATCTGCCAGGATTTCCTTTTTCGGGTTCATTTGACAACCTGATACCACATTTTCCCGTTATTATTATTTTATCCCTAAGCTCCTTATTTTCTTCAAGTATTTCCCCAAATAACGTTTCGCTGTTTCCTCCTCCATATATATCTGCATGGTCAAAATTTGTAAAACCCAGTTCTATTGCTTTATAAATTGCAGCTTTACCTTTTTTGCGATTTTCTAACGAATTATCTCCGCTTATTCGCATACAGCCATAAACAAGCCTTGATGATTGAAGATTGCTATTTCCAAGTTTTATTTTTTCCATTTTCCATTTTCTCCATTTAGATTTTATATTTAAAATATTTGCTATTAATATTTATATCTCAACTCTTCAGCAAACTTATACAAGGTATTTAAACTGCGCAGTCCATATTTTGAAATTTTACTTTCCACCTCTTCAAATGAAAATTCTCTTTCAGGGTCAGCACCTTTAGAAAAAAACTTATCAGCGAAGCAGATTATTTTTTCCTCTAATGATTGAGGCATCATATCAAATTGGGGGAGAGGTAGATTTTTCTTAATTATTTCTTCTTTTAAAAGTCCAAGCCCAATATGTGTTTCACAGACTCTCCCGTGATTTTCAAGTCCAAATGTTAAGAGAATTTTTTTTCCTTCTATTCCGTGAGCAAGATAGTTTAAACTTCCAAAACAATAAATCGAAGGGGCGTTAGTATTGATAATTCCAATGTCATGAAGCATGGCAGCTTCATAAATAAAATGGAGGTCCGGGTTTAATTCCGGCAGATTTTTTGCAATTTCAAAACTTTTTTTTGCAACTTTTGTACTGTGCTCAATAAGAATTGCAGAGGCATTCAGATTGTCTTTATAAATTTTATTAATAATATCAATGGGATTAATATTTCTTATCACAATGAACTGCTTGTAATTAAAGTTTTAACCATTTTGTTCTTACAATCCATAAATTATCGAGGGGATAATCAAAAACAGATTCAAGAAGCTCCTTAGGTTTTGTTCCGCCCTGATCAGTGATTTTTAAAGTAATTTCAAGAGCTGTTCTCTCTTTGGTGTCCAAAATGGGAAGTTTCAAACTTTCCGGGTCAATATCAACAGTTTTTATATCAACAACATACTGTTTTATATCAACTTCTTTGCTTTGATTTTTCTTTACCCTTTTAACAATAATTTTATCCTCAGTTTTTATTTTATTGATGGCAAAATCAACGATGTCTTTATTTTCTTTAATAAAAACAACATACTGAACACAATTATAAACTACAGCTATTCTTTCTGCCTTGCCATTAACTTTTCTTATTGCGTTAATTTCAAGATCCATTGGAAGAGCAGTTTTTAGTTTCTTAAGAATCTCTTCTTCTGACGGAGGATTTACAAGCCATACATCAAAGGGTTCTTTTAATGCTGCAGTACCAAGGGGTACTGGTGGTGGAGCCTCAATTTTGGGTTTTGGATGAAACCCTTCAGTATACCACAAATTGAGTCCGGCCCTTCTGAAACTTCTTAAAAGGTGGTTCATTGTATCAAGATGGCCAAGATATGTCTGCCGGCCGTAAAAAGCTACTTCCATTCTAAAGTGTACAGCGCTGCTTCCGGCCTGAATTACCTTTTGGGGATTTTTATCCCTTTTAATAACCCTGTTATCTGAAATATCTGTCTCGTTATTTACATAATTGTCTGTATTTAAAATCTTTGGACGTACAGGGAGCTCATCAGGTTTACACTTAACACCGCATGCTGTGCAGATAAATTCATTTTCTTCTTTAGTTTTGTAAACACCGCATGGTTGTGTTGTCAGGGCAAGGAGGGCTTTATCTCTCTCCTTCAGTCGATAAGCTGCTGTTACTCCGTTTTGAACAAAATCCCACGGAAGTCTCGCAGCATCTGGAACTTTTTTAAAATATTTTGAAATATCAACATCCTTAAGTGCCTCATCCCAGATGCTTTGATCAAACCTGTCATCCCATCCGTCAAAATTTGCTCCAAGATCAACTGCTTTTTCAATTGAATCGGCAAGAGCAGCGTCTCCTCTCGAAAAAATTCCTTCCATGACACTCATTTTAACATTATGGGTTTTTAATATCAGTTTATGTTTTCGGGCTTCTGCATATAATATGTTCTGACGTCTTCGTATCTCATCTCCTTCTATCATTTGTTCACGTTCAAAAGGAGTAAAAGGTTTTGGAACAAAAGTAGATACTGAAACTACTATTTCGGCTTTTTTACCGACAAGTCTTCTTCCGGTTGAACGAAGAAGAAGTGCCAGCTGGATAATATCCAGCAAATCATCATCAGTTTCAGATGGAAGACCGAGCATAAAATAGAGTTTTATTCTAAAAAAACCTTTTTCAAAAAATTTTGTGGCGGCATTTACAAGATCGTCTTCAGTAATATTTTTATTAATGACATCTCTTAAACGCTGACTTCCAGCTTCGGGAGCAAGGGTAACACCTGTTGCTCTTAATTTTGAAAGAACGTCAATTACGCTCTCTTTTAAGCCATACGCTCTTAATGAAGGAACAGAAAATGAAACTCTTTTATTTAGATACTCTGCTCCAGTGATTGTTACAATCTCTTCTATTTTACTATGATCTGCTGATGAAAGTGCAGAGAGTGAAACCTCATCAAAGCCAAGATAATCTGTAGCTTTTTCAAGGGCTTTTTCAATTGATTCTCTGGTTCGTTCTCTGACGGGTCTGTAAAGATAACCTGCCTGACAAAATCTGCAACCCTCTGTGCAGCCCCTGGCAATTTCTACGCTATAACGATCAAAAACAGCTTTTACCTGTGAAACAGGGCCATTTCCAGTGGGATAATCTTCAAGATTCTTAATAAAAGCGGGTTGAACAAGAGGAGTTGAGGTATCGATTACAATTTTTTCTGAATATTTATCATCGATTCGATTTACCAGAGATGGGGCAAAAACGTAGGGAAGCAGTGAAAGTTCTTTAATAATTTCATATCTTAATTTTCCCTCATTTTTTCTTTGACCGTAAAGATTCATAACCTCTGCGAGAGATTCCTCACCATCACCAAGAATTAAAAGATCAATGAAAGGAGATATTGGTTCACATGCAGCGGCAACTGGACCACCTGCAATGATTACCGGGTGCGTCTGATCTCTATTAACGGATCTCCTTGGAACCTGAGCCAAATCAAGCATGTTAATAATATTTGTATATGAGAGTTCATATTGAAGGGAAAATCCAATAAAATCAAACTCTTTTATGGGACGCATTGATTCAAGTGACAAGAGAGGAATCTTCTTGTCCTTGAGCATTTGAAACATATCTGGCCATGGCATATAGCAGCGTTCAGCATTTAAACTATCAGTTTTGTTGATAATTTCATATAGAATTGAGAATCCCATATGGCTCATCCCGATTTCGTAACTGTCAGGAAATGCGAGAACAATATCTGCTAAATGGTTGTCTTTTGGCATAATAGAACCAAATTCACCACCAACGTAGCGCCCGGGTTTTTCAACCTTGTGTAAAAAAGAAGAGTATGGACTTTCAATCATCGCATATTGCTTTTAAACGATGCAAAGATAGTGTGCAAACTTAAAATAAAATTGTTTTGAAGCTTTTATTCAGATTAGCTTTAAAGAAATTAGGAGGTAATTGCTTTAGAACTTTAAATGAATTAAAATCAATTTTAAATATATTTAATTCATGATCAATCAATATGAGTCTGACAATTCCAGGACATTGATCACTGGTTGTTACTACAATTTTATTCACATTTGATTCTAAAGTTGCAGGTATCATCTCTATGATTTTATATCCCTTATGATTTCCAATGAGACGAAAATTAAAAAAATCCCGAACCTCCTCAATTTTATTATTATTAATTTTTTCAAATATTTTTAAGAGCAGTTCATAATCAGATTGCAAGGTATATTGAGTACTGTTTTGTTTATTTAAAATTGCTATATTTTTTTCATTAATAAAAATAGAAGTACTTATTGGCTGATCCAGATCAATTTTTATTTTATCAGGTAATTTAACAGTTAAAGTTCCATGAATAAATTTTTTTTCAAATTTATTATTATTTAAAGAAATCTGAATTGAAAAATCTGACTGGATGATTTTTGTTTTTATCAAACATTTTAATACTTTACTGAATGTATTAAAAGTTGAATTTTTGTCTGTTGTTGCATGAGCATCAATATTAAAAATTAAAAAAAACAAAATTGAGTGTAGAAGATGTTTTTTGATATAAAAAAGCACATTAATAATCTATTACAAAAATAATAAATTTAAAAGAAAGGCAAAAAAAAACCTTTGAAAATAAATTCAAAGGTTTTGACCCCGACGGGACTCGAACCCGTGCCGCCGGCGTGAAAGGCCGGTGTCCTAACCGCTAGACGACGGGGCCATCTAAAGGCGCAATATATGGTGAAAATTGGACAAGTATTATCACCACTTGCGTTGAGCCGAGAAGGATTCGAACCTTCGACCCACGGATTAAAAGTCCGTTGCTCTACCAACTGAGCTATCGGCCCGTAAACTATTTGTGAATATTAACTCACAAGAAGTTAGGGGAAGGGTTATTACCAATGTCATTAAATTAGTTCAAGTCTTTTTTTTGTTTTTTTTTGTTAGATTACTTTTCGTAGAATAAACTCAATAATAAACTCAATAATAAACGTACCCTTTTTGAAAAACTTTTTGAAAAAAATATAGAGATTCCAATTTAAATTTTGATGCTATTAAAATTTTCTACTCACTGTAAATCTTCTTAGGGATAATATTGCCTAAAAATAAAGAAGTTTTGCCAGTTTGTGTTTGATATATAAATTTAGGACAAACCACTCCATCCAGGTACAGATATTTTCATACAAATTTATTAACTGCCAGATTTTGATAAACTTTTATTAAATTAAACCGATCGCCTTATGCATACTTGGCGGATAACTCCCCTTTGGCCAGGGTATTTTCAGTTCAATAAGCATATTTTTTTCAAAAAGGGTATCTATATATTTCAGGCAGCTCTTGTATGATTTTGTAAATAGATGA
>JAFGVO010000119.1 GCA_016937935.1 Deltaproteobacteria bacterium
AACAGCGGAAATAGCCTTGTATCATACACTTGGCAAGCTACCCGAACCCAATTTTACCCACAGATTCTGGTGAAGAGGCAATTTTATATAATATACCACACCCCAAAAAAGATAAAACAACTATTGTTGCTTAATTGAAATAAAAACAAACACTATGGTAAACTATTTATTACATGTAAATATTATTTGACACATTAATATTTAATGATTACTAATAATTCATGCCACATTCCACAGGCAGGAGATTTTAAAATGGAAGTTGTCTTAAATCAAAAAAAAATAAAAGAACTCATTAAAATAAATGGATACAATGTACGAAGTTTGGCTTTACAGGCCAACCTTTCAAGGCAAGGTTATTATGACATGTTTAAATCAGATTACCAGCCTGTTTCGAAAGGACTTTATGCAGTGGCAGAAGTGCTGGGAGTAAGCCCCATTGACTTGTTAACTGAATCAGATAACACTCTGAGAGAACTTAATCAGTTGTTACATAATGCAGCACAAGGTGACGCAAGAAACTTTGAAGTACTGCCGGCAATAATTTATTCAGCTGTAAAAAAGAGTATTCCTGTAAATGGTACAAATACAATTAACAATCGTATATTGGCTGCTGCTGCACAAATAGCATATTCAATCACAAATAAAAAAAAGTTACAATTATTGGCAACAAAACTAGAACAACAAGAAAGACGGAATGCTTTTTTCTTTGGCTCTGATTTAATGGAACTGACTCATATTATTCAAATGACCCCTGTACCAATGGCGAAACATAACGTTTTTGGAGTTTTTGAACTCAAAGACTTTGAAAGACATTTCAAATGATCCTGGTAGACCAAACAAAATTAAAATCATTTATCAGGTATATAGATGCCAAACTAGATCATCCGGTATCTCTCTATATTGCAGGAGGCAGCGCTGTTGTAATTTTATGCCCCGATGCTCAATCAACAAAAGACATTGACACTTTTTCAAGTAATGAATTGCTATTAATTAAGAAAATCAACAAATCCATACCTCCAGACATATCCCTGGATATTAATAATGGGATTAATACGTTTGAGGCCTACCTTCCAGATGACTGGAAAAATCATTCAATTCATTCATCAATATTTTCTGGAAAATATCTGCAGATCTATACCCTTTGTCCAGAAGATTTAGTTCTTATGAAAACTTTCCGTTTTAATTCCAAAGACGCTCAGGATATTGAAAAATTACTCGCACTTGACTCATTTAATAAGAATAAATATAAAAAACGTTTCATGGAAATGTTCCGTGCTGCACCACCTGGACAACCTATTGTGCATGCTGGATCTTTTGCCATGATATGGAAAAAAATACATCCAGGATCTTCAATAACAGCTCAAAAAATTCTCAAACTTGCAGATCTGGAATGAAATTATTTTTAAACAGGGGTTGACTGCTTTTGCCTGATTGAATTGTATGTTTTTAATGCGATGAAATTGAGAAAAAGGCCGGCGCTCCAGACTATTGCACTTACCCCCCACCAGACTCCGTTTACTCCAAAGCCCAGATAAACCCCAAACAGATAAAAGACCAGAAGAGGTGCCAGAATCTGCCTGTAGATTCCTGAATAGAGAGCCCACATTGGTCTTTTCATTCCCTGCAAAAATGCAACTGCACAGAAAATCAAAACATAGCCGTAAAAGGTGACCATTTCAATTCTCAGATATTTAACACCCAGTCTTATAACGTCGCTATTATTATCAAAAATACCCATCCATAACCCTGCAAAGGGAACTATTAATACAGCCATAACCACTGTTAATAAAAAACCGTAAAAAAGAGATTTCTTATAGGTTTCAAGTACCCGGTCAAACTTTTTAGCACCCCCGTTCTGACCCGTGAGAGTTATAATTGCAGTTGAAAGTCCAATTACGGGGAGGAGGGCTATCTGCTCTATGCGCATTCCAACTCCAAAGGCTGCAAGCGCACTTGATGCTGCAAACTCTTCTAAAAACAGATTTATTATTAAAACTCCAACTGCCATTGTGATCATGTTTAAACCCGAAGGTACCCCCTGTTCCATTATGGCAAGCATTCCTTTTTTTTCAGGAATAAAATCCCCGGCAGTGGTATGTTCGAAACATTTCATTTTTTTTACTCTGAAAAGAAGATACACAACCCCTGCAACCTGTATTAAAATTGTGGCCAGAGCTATGCCTCTTACACCCATTGGGGGAATTCCCAAAAACGAAACACCAAACAGAAAAAACGGATCAAATATGAGGTTTAAGAAAAAGCCCCCTATTAAAACATTTCGATAGGATCTGGTATCTCCCCTTGCATTGAGACCTCCGTTAAGGAGAGCTTCAAAAACAAAAAAAGGTGCACCTGCCAAAATTACCTGAAGATATTGAGTCGCAAGCTCAATTACTTCTGGATCCGAACTCATTTTACTTATTAAGACCGGCAGGGTCAAATATCCCGCAATCATAAAAGGGACGGAAATAAGAAATCCCAGAGTCACTGACTGAGCCAGAAAAAATCCTGCACTTTTACGTTTATCGGCCCCAAGTTCAGTTGCAATAATAGCTGTTGTACCAGCAGACAAACCATACCCCACGGCTACAATCACAAAAAAAAGCGGAAAGGCAATGGTCAGTGCAGCAAGTCCGGGGGTGCCTAAATACTTTGCATAAAAAGTATCTACAACATTGTACATGGTGTTAAAAAAGAAACCTATACTTGTCGGTATTGCCAGTTTTCTTATTAAACCGGGTATGGGATCCTTGAGGAGGTTATAATTCATTTTGCCTTCTAATATTTCTACTGGAATCTACTTTTTTCAGTCTAATCCCTAAATCATCTGGTAATGTAGACACTCTTTTTAATAACGCCATATATAATTATTTATATCCCGACTTATTAATATATTAATTATTATTTTTTTTCGTGAGGTCTTCGTAAGGTTGAGGACTGTTTGAGTTAGACATTTCTATGTTTGAGTTCCGCAAACCAGGAGAAGAATTCACGAAAAATTTTTTTTTTAAATTAACTAAAAATTATCTGGGGTCTGTCAG
>JAFGVO010000016.1 GCA_016937935.1 Deltaproteobacteria bacterium
AACTGTAGACAGTCGCGTGCACCGAAATTCCAATACAACCCCTCGAAACAACGCCACTTTTTGCTTTTTTAAAAATGGAACTTCAGTCTAAACACCTACCCCTTCTATAAAAAAGTCTATTAACTCGTTTTCTCATTAAAAATAATGTCCCCAAACTTAATACGGGTGAGGACTGTTTTTGCTTTTATTTATATTTTCTCAGGATTCTTCTGAAGTTGCTGCGGTCCATTCCCGATTGTCTTGCGGCTTCGCTTACATTTCCGCCGGCTCGTTTTAACATTCCTTTTGCGTAACCGGATTCAAAAAGTTCTACAGATTTTTTCTTTGCTTCATTAAATGGCAGATCAAGAAGTATATCCTGGGGCATAGAAGGATTTCTTGTATCAATAACTGATTGAGGCAGATCTCCAGGGAGAATAACATCATTACGTGCCATAACAACTGCACGCTCTATGGCATTTTCGAGCTCTCTGACATTTCCCGGCCAGGCGTGGCTTCTTAAAGCCCGCATTGCTTCAATGGAAATTCTGTTTATATTTCTTCCGGCTCTCTGACTGTATTTTTTTAAAAAATGATATGCAATAAGGGGAATATCTTCAGCTCTGTCTCTTAGGGGAGGCATGGTAATAGTAATAACACTCAATCGATAATAGAGATCCTGCCTGAAAACACCTCTCTCCATTGCATCAATAATATTAACATTAGTTGCAGCTACAACTCTTGCATTTACCTTTATTGATTCATTTGACCCCACCCTTTTTATTTCACCTTCCTGCAGTGTTCTTAAAAGTTTAACCTGTACCTGCAAGGGGAGATCTCCAATTTCATCAAGCATGATGGTTCCCCCATCGGCTGCTTCAAAAAGTCCTTTTCTGTTTTCAACGGCTCCTGTAAATGCTCCTCTGACATGGCCAAACAGTTCGGCTTCTACAAGAGTTTCAGGAATAGCTGAGCAGTTAACCGGAATAAAGGGCATATTGGCCCTTGGTCCCCTTGAGTGGATTGCTCTTGCCACGAGCTCTTTGCCTGTTCCCGAATCCCCTTCTATCAAAACAGTTGAAGCTGTGTGCGCGACAGATTCAACCATTTTATAAACGCTCATCATGGGTGAAGAGGCACCAATGATATTTCCGTATCGCTCATGAACTTCAAGCTCTTTTTCAAGCTCATCATTTTTCTTTAAAAGTTTAGAATGATTTGCGGCCTTTTTAACAGAGAGAGCTAACGCATCTGCAGACTGAAATGGTTTTGTAAGAAAATCATATGCGCCCTCTTTCACAGCCTCAACAGCAGAATCAACATCACCAAAAGCTGTCATCATAACAACCTGGATATAACGACTCTCGGCTTTAACAGTTTTCAAAACCTCAAGACCATTCATTTTGGGCATGACTAAATCAACAAGCATAACATCAACATTGGCCTCTTTCATAACCTCTATTGCCGCTTCACCATCAGTTGACGAAAACACCCAGAACCCTTTTGATTTTAATATTCTTTCAACACTTCTTAAAGATGAAGCATCATCATCAACAACAAGAACTCTTATATTATCACTACTTCTTTCACCATTTTCGGCTTCATTATAGTCTAAATATTCATCACTCGAAGATTTATCACTGCTAAATATCATGGTTTATCTCTTTTCAAGGTTACCCACTGAGTTGTAGATAGAAACGGTTACCATTGAAAATAATTTAGTTATAAATATCTCTTTTAAACAAATGTTTCAGTTTAAGAAATATCGTAATGGAGAAGTCTGCACTCTAATGCTCCATTCCATACCTCATCTGCTTTTGTCGGTCTTAATGAAATTTTATCAGCTAAAACTCTTGAGCTGGTAATCAGATGAAGAGTCATGTTGCTGCAGTTACTCTTAACCATTTTACCCAACTCACTATACAGCTCTGTAAGTTTGCTTATTTCACCAAGTCTTTCCCCATATGGGGGATTGGTAACAACCATTCCTGAATCAAATTTACGCATGTCTCTAATAGAGCGCCTGGTTACTCTGATTATATCATCAGTTCCGGAACCCTGTGCTGATGCAAAAGTCATTCTTACAGCATCTCTTGAAATGTCGGTTCCTGCAATAGGACAGCCATCAACTTCCCGCTCTCCTTCCCTGGCATCGGCTTTAATATTGGACCATCTTCTCATCTCATAACTGGGATGATTCACTAAAGAAAATTTTCGTCCCATTAATCCTGGAGCCTTATTGGCCGCAATCAATGCCGCTTCAACAAGAAGAGTTCCCGAACCGCACATGGGATCAAACAGCTCCTGAGTTCCGTTATAACCAGATAACAGTAAAAGTCCCGCAGCAAGATTTTCTTTAAGAGGTGCTTTAACCATTCCAAGAGCATCTTCAGATCTATATCCGCGTCTGTTAAGTCGCTCCCCTGAAGTGTCCCAGCTCAGGGTGCAGACATCACCTCTAATTCTTGCATTTAACTTAATATCAGGATTGCGAACATCAACATCAGGTCTTGAACCTGTTTTATCTTTAAACCAGTCAACAACAGCATCTTTAATAACAAGTGAAGTATAATGAGTATGAATCAGATTATTATTTGTCCCCACAGTATCAATTGCAATTGTACTGCTTTTATCCATATGCTCAGACCAGTCAACTTCCCTAAGACTCTCATAAAGTGTCTCTTTATCCTTTGCAGGAAAATTTCCAATCTGCCAT
>JAFGVO010000120.1 GCA_016937935.1 Deltaproteobacteria bacterium
CATTTTCAGAAGCAGGCAACTCTTCATTATTTTCAATAACTGGAGGTGTAGTCGGATGAAGTGGTTTTAGAGTATCGCTGTTTTTTTCTCTATGACTCAAAGGGGAGCTTTCGATATTACTGTCTGGTATTATACTGTTTTCCTGAACAATAGATATTGGAGAGTTTGAGTCATAACCTGGAATAATCTGTTCATTTTTATGGTCATTTTTTAAGGATGATTCAACATTTCCCTCTCCAACAACCTCCATGTCGCAGATTAAACCTTCAAAATAAAGTTTTGTTACAATAGTTAATGCTTCAAGATCCCCAAGAGGGCATAAGTCCACCACCTCCATTAGATTACGTTCACCATTAAAATGTTTTAAAAGTGAGTTTATCTCATCGGGTATCTCTCCAAGCCTTTGAGACAGAAGATCGTCATCTACGTCAAATACCGAGGTGAGGGGAGGGAGCTGCTCCTGAAGGCGGCCCCACTCATCAAGTCTTCTCATTCCCTCCATTAAAAGACCTTGGGTGGAAAGGGTTATGACATCCTCTTTTTCGATAGCTTTAAATTCAATCTGAAAGGTGCCTTCAGACCAGACAAGCATTCTGTATACAGCTTCAGACCCTTTTCGGTGGGCTGTCTCAGCATCAATTACTTTACCGTTTTGAAAATAGATATGAGCGATTTCGCTGTTTCTTGTGAGTTTTATGATTCCGGACTTCTGGCTGATATCAATTGTCTGAATCAGATCGATAAGCCCCATATCCTGAAGGTTGCCGGAGAATTCTGTTTTTGAGCCTCTTGTTTCAAGACGTTCTCGTTGCCGTCTCTGCATAACAAGTGAGACTCTCGCAAGAATTTCCCTTATGAAAATTGGCTTTGTTAGATAGTCTTCAACTCCCTGCTCAAGGCCTCTTATTTTCTCTTCAATGGATTTCTCTGCAGTTAAAAAGATAACAGGTATATCTTTCCACTCACTGTTGTTTTTAAGTTCCTGAATAAGTTCAAAACCATCCATTTCAGGCATGGTTGTCTCAGTAATTATCATATCCGGTATGGAAATCTTTATTTTTTCGATAGCATCCAGACCATTTTTAGCTTTTGTAATACTGAAACCTGACTTTTTCAGGCTGACTTCTAAAACTCTTAAACTTTTTGGATCTGAATCTGCTATTAACAGGTGTTGTTTTGCCACTTTGAAACCTTAAATTTTAAAAATTCTTATCTTTAAATATACTTTTTAGAGTTAATATTATCGCAATATGACATGTTTGCAAGTAATAGTTTAGGCATTTATAACAAAAATTTCAATAATTATGGAAAACTCCTTGACTAAAATACCTTCCCTCTTGTACCACATTTTAAAGGAAGTATCATAATAAATAAAAACAACAAATGGTCTTTTACAGATCACAACTAACAAGGAGCAGAGACTGTGAACAGATTTTTATTGGCTTTTTTAATGACAATTTTGGCTGTATCGGTCATGGGATGTGATAAACCCCTTGGAGTAAAAGATGTAACCCCTAAAACAGGAAACATTGCCGGTGGTGAGCCAATTACCATATTGGGTTCCGGATTTCAGCCAGGCATGGGAATATCTGTCTATGTTGGTAACAACAAAGTGGACAACGTGTCAGTTCAGGGTGCAGACAAACTTGCAATCAGCACACCTCCCGGAAACGAGCCAGGCCCTGTTGATATTCGCATTATAACTGACAGTGGCAGCCAATTTCTCATGAGTAAAGTTTTTACTTATGTAAAAGAGACTGGTAGTGCTATGGATATTCGCGATCTTGGTTCAAGAAAAAGTATGCGTAAAACAGAGTAATATTTTTCTTTTTCCATATTCTTCTTTTTTTGTCTCAAATCCTATCTTTAAATAGCCTGGTGTATAGTTAAAGTAAAAGTTTAAAAAAATCTGTTCAAATTTGTAATTTGAAATTAGAATCACAATATGAATATTTTTGGACATCGATTTTTAATTCTGTCAGTTATCAGAACATGTTTCATAATTGTCTTATTTATGGTTGCAACCGGCTGTAATGGAAAATCATCTGCAAAAGATAAAGATTTTGTTGGGGATGTGGAAGTTTCAAAAAAATTAAAATTAGAAAATTTAAAGGCTTCAAATCATGATAAACCTCAGTCTTCTGTTCCTGTAATTGATCTGATTGCTGATATTAACTTTAGATATCACAGGGATGGGTGGACTTTTAATACCCATGCAGCACAGATTACTGTTGATAAATTAATTGCTGGAAATGTTAGAGCACTCTTTGCGGCTATTGGTAATAGTGATGGAAAAAATAGAACCTTTAAAGATGAATTGAAATTATTAAGTGACCTTGTTTTAAAGAGTGATGGTAAAGTAGTATTTGCAAAAAGCCTCCATGAGCTTGAGAATTTTAGAAAAGGTGACCCGGTAAAACTATTCATTCTCGTAGAAGGGGCATCAATGCTTGAAAAAGCAACTGAAGATGAGCTTTTTGAATATAAGTCAAAAGGGCTGTCAATAGTAGGGCTTGCGGGTGGAGGTTCCTCTTCTTTGTGCAGCTCAGCTGAATTTGTAAATGACAGTGATAATGGTCTTACAAAAAAAGGTTCGGCTTTTGTTGACAAGCTTGCAAAACTTGGAATCGCAATTGATTTATCACGTGCATCTAAAAAAACTTTTTATGATGTAATTTCCGATAATGGCCTACTGGCCATGGTTTCACACTCTGCAGCAGGTTTCTTGAGAGAGCATAATAGAAATCTTGATGATTTGCAGATTTTAACTTTAAAACAAAATGGCGGCATAATAGGGATTGTCTTTAATCCTGATTTTCTTACTCCTGGTAATCAGAATGTGGATTATCGTGATGTTATAAAGCATCTCAGGCATCTTAAAAGGCTTGGAGCTATTGACGCTATAGCAATTGGTTCGGATTTTGATGGCATAATTCCTCCAAGGGGGCTTGAAGATGTATCAACGTTTCCCTTTTTAAAAGACAAGCTTCTTGAAGGCGGTTTTTCTAATGACGAAATAAATTCAATTTTTTACAGGAATATTCAGACTTTTTTTAAAAATGTAGCTGAGAGAAACAGTATTGCAGATATTTCAGGAAATGAAGCTGTGAGGCCTGCAGAAGTTGATTGCGACACTGTTTCAGGGGAGTTTAAAGGTTCTCCCGGGGAAGCATGCAATGGATATATTTTTGACAATGGAGTTACCCTCTTAAGCTCTTCCAGATTAAAATTAAGAGTTCATTCACAATTGGAACTTAATTATCTTGAAATTTATGGCCTTCCCAGGACACCATGGCAGATTGAGGCTCAAAATTTAAATGGTGATATTGCATTACATAGAAGTGTCAGGCTGGATGAAAGTGGAGTTGCCAGAATCAGTCTTCCAAAAAATAATAGGATTGTTCGAATTTTTATATCACCAACTCGCCCCACTCAATTGAGAGAGGCTGTTATATGGGGTAAAACATCAATAGACCAAACAATGGACAGGAGTGAAAAATGAAAAGATTAAGAGGTGTTAATTTTGGAGGATGGCTAAGCCAGATCGATGCAATTGAAGAGAAAGATCCCTTTAATTTCAAAGGGATTGATTATCACATGAGCAATTTTTTAGGAGTTGATGATTTTACAGCTATTGCTAAATGGGGTTTCAATCATGTGCGTCTTCCTGTTGATTATAACTATTTTTTTGAAGAAGATTTAACACCTGTTAAAAGTAGATTTCATATCTTGGATGAAGCAGTGGGGGCGGCTCTTGCAAACAATCTTGATCTTATTATTGATCTTCATAAATGTCCTGGACATACATTTCACGATGAGTCAAAATCTGTTCAGAAACTTTTTAAAGATGATGAATATGTAAAGAAAACTCAAAAGGTGTGGGAATATCTTGCCATTAGATATGCACCTTTTAAAAATACAATATTTGAACTCTTAAATGAGCCTGTGGCTCCTGCATCTGGTGACTGGAATAGAGTAAAGGGAGAGATTGTTAAATCCATAAGGCTGCATGCTCCTGATAAAAAAATAATTCTTGGCTCAAATATGTGGAACTGGCCATCTACTTATAATGAATTAACTCCCGTTGATGATGAAAATATTATTTACTGTTTCCATTTTTATGAACCTCTACTTTTTACTCATCAGCTGGCACCCTGGCTGCCTGAACCTGAATTTAAAGTGGAGAGGTCATATCCAGGGGATTATGGAGAGGGTGTTGTAAGACAGTACGATTTAAAGATGTCTGAAGGGAAATGGGATAAGTCCAGATTTATAAATGAAATTCAACCGGTTATTGATTTTGGTAAAAATAACAATGTTCAGATAATTTGTAATGAATTTGGGGTTTATGCTGGTGCACAAAGGGAGTCTCAGCTAAAATGGATGTCTGATTTCCTTGAAGTTTTAAATGAAAACAGTATCGGTTTTTCATATTGGAATTATAAAAATCTTGATTTTGGAATAATCTCTGAAGGTGAATCACTTCACGCAAAATTAGAGCGTTATAACAATCCTAAGCATATCGATAATGATATTTTAAATCTGCTAAAAAATAACTGACTAAAATAGAGGCTTGTGGGCTACTCTTCTGCTTTCTAGCTCTTTTAATAGAACAAGTCTGCAGATATTATCCTGATCTTTATTCAGAATGTCGGTAAATTCTATTCCGTATTTAAATGCCCCTGATGAATTTTTAATTTCACGGCGGACAATTGCCTCTGTGCTGACCTCCTGAACATCGTCCGGCATTTCAAAGATTATTGTAATTTTTTCATTAACATTTAAAACTTTTTCTGTCTCAATAAGTGCGCCGCTTCCGCTAACATTTGAAGTGGTCCCGGATCGTTTTGTTCCGTTATCTCTAATAACTGTTATATTCAATTCAACTTTTGCTCTTACAAACGAACGACGGTTTCTTAACCACTCTCCATCTGGCAGACCTAATACAATGATTGGGGAATTGACTCCAGCCAATCTAATAAATTTACTTTTTAAAGGGAGAAGCCCTTTGTTGTCTTTGGGATGAAGAATTACGTCCTGACCTGTTTCAAATTCTGATTTATGAAATATTCTGTCACATTTTATTCTAAATGATCTGGAGCCTAATTCGATAACTTTTCCGGTTGTTCTTATTGTCCCCTGAGGAGATTCAATTTTTATCCTGAGATTCAGTCCGGTATCAATAAGTGTTTTATTCA
>JAFGVO010000121.1 GCA_016937935.1 Deltaproteobacteria bacterium
AGCGAGAGAGACTGCAATTGTTGAAGAGATAGTAAAAGCCGCATCAATGATGATGGTTAAAAAAATTGGTGCCCTTATTGTTTTTGAACGGGAGGCCAAAATTGATGAATTTATTCTGGAGCAGGGCACAATAATTGATGGAAATATTACCAAAGAGCTTCTTTATTCAATTTTTATTCCAATGATGGAAAATCCTCTTCATGACGGTGCCGCAATTATAAGAAATTATCAGATTCGGGAAGCAGGATCTTTTTTACCTCTTACCACAAATCCTGAAATTGAAAAGACATTAGGAACAAGACACAGGGCTGCCATTGGAATTACAGAGCAGACAGATGCCGTTTCAATAGTGGTGTCAGAAGAAAAAGGAACTGCTGCAATCTGTTATTCTGGAAAAATAATTAATGGACTTGATGCAAAAGGATTGCGAAAAGAGCTTCTTGTAATTTTTGCTGAAGAATCTGCTGAGAGTAATATGAAAACAGAAGATGCTATTGATGCTAATGCTGACAAAGCAGTTGAAGTTGAAAATGAAACTGAAAAAAGTAGAGAAATTAAAAATGAGAAAAATGACTCAAAATAGATAGAGCCAGGTTTTGAAAATAAAATTATGAATCATATACCATTTAAAATTAAATTATCATTTAAAGGAATTTTTACTGAAAATAAGGGATTGAAATTAATTGCCCTTTTAATTTCTCTGGGACTTTTTACTGCTGTGCGAATGCAGGAAAAAGTTGAGCGCTGGGTTGATGTTGATGTGGAAGTTGTTATGCCTGCAGATGAATATTCACTGGCTTTATCCAATAAACCTATTACAAGTGTAAGAATTCAGATTCGAGGCCGCAATACGATTGTTGAAAGTATTAAAAACGATAATCATGTGGTTAAAATGGATTTGAGCAAGTACAAGCGTCCGGGACTTTATACATTCTTTTTTGAATCTGAGATGTTTGATTTTAAGGGTGTGGATATACTTGATATCAGTCCGGATGCAGTATCCGTAAGAATGGAAAATGTAATTTCCAGAAAACTGACCGTTGAAATTGATACTGTGGGAACATTAAAAGATGGTACTGTTTTTGAAAGCAAGCCTGAAGTTTCTCCGGCAATTGTACTGGCAACAGGTCCTGCATCTGTTATAAGATCTGTTGCAATGGTTAAAACTGAAGATGTTGGTATTGATGATCTTGAGGTTGGTAAATACAGTCAGGATGTGCCTCTTGTTCCAGTTAAAGGTCTTAAATTTTCGAATGACCGTTTTACTGTTAAATTTAATATTATTGAAAAGAAAATATTGCGAACATTTTCAGGGCTTATTGTTCAAAGTGGAATTGATGGGAAAATTTCTGTTAAAATTAAGCCTGAGACGGTTTTAATAACTCTTTTAGGGCCACAAAGGATTCTTGAAAAACTTGATGCCTCTTTAATTATTCCCAAGGCGGTATTGACTGATAAAGTGTTGTCAGCAGCCGGTAAGTTTACAGCTGATGTTACTTTGACAGGGCTTGATGAAAGTATTGAAGTTAAAGCAATTGTCCCTCCGGTTGTTGAAGTTGAAATTTCAAAATAAAATTATACCTTTTACAAGGTACAGATAGTTAAATCGATATGAGTAAAGTGTTAATTGAGAGTAGAGAGTCTATTGTTGAAAGTATTAAGCGGACTCATCCCTGGATTTTAAAGATTGCTCAAAATTCCGGCAGCCATGAAGAGTTTAAAAAAAAGATTGTTGAAAAAAGTTTAAATTACTTAAAAGAGAATACGGCTGCTCTTGATTATTTTTATACGAGTGGTGGAATTAATGGTTTTTATGAACTGGAATACCATCATTATGCAGTTATTCGAATTCTTGATTATGCTGAGAATGAGGGAAAGTTTTTTGAAGATCAGAATACAAGTGACAATACTCAGCAATCCCGTCCATTTGAAATTCTTTTTAATGGTTTGAAAAAAAACACTATTGAAGCATCCAGCGACTTTTTTTTAGACTGGAAAGAGCTGCTTGATCAGCTTGAAAAAAATACAAACTTTTATGCTGTTTCACCTGATTGTTTAGAAAGCTGGATAAATCGCCACCCCGACGGCTTTGATGAAAAAATTATCTTGAGGCGAGCTGAAAATAAACTTCGTATTGTAGAAGTTATTGTTGATTTGATAGACAGTGGAAAAAAAATAGATTCAAAGTATTTTTTCAAAAAAGGGGTTCAAAGAAGAGAAAAAATTTCTCTTGCACTTGAGTGGTGGTCTGATTATCGTTTTCATCTGCGTTTTGCAGCAAGGGACCCGGAAACCCTTAATCTCTTTTTAGGTAATTCCCTGTCTCCTGAGACTTTAACTATCCTTAATGATGCAAGGGATGCAGGTATTCCCTTTTTCATTAATCCCTACTACGCATCACTTCTTGATGTGGAACCGCACATGGTTAAAAAGAGAGACGATCTTGTAATCAGAGAATATATTCTTTATTCCAGATCTCTTGTTGATGCGTTTGGAAGTATTTCCGCATGGGAAAAAGAGGATATTATTGAATTTGGAAAGCCAAATGCCGCAGGATGGATGCTGCCTTCGGGGGGTAATGTTCACAGGCGATATCCTGATTCTGCTATTTTAATTCCAAATACAAGAGGCCGTGCATGCGGCGGCCTGTGCACAACATGTCAAAGGATGTACAACCTTCAGAAAAATCAGGAAGAACTTGATATTGACAAACTTGCACCTAGAAAAACCTGGAGTGAAAAGCTTGTTGAACTAATGGGATATTTTAAAGACGATACACAGTTGAAGGATATTTTAATAACCGGCGGGGATGCTCTTATGAGTACGGACAAAAGTTTGAAAAATATCTTTGATGAAATTATCAAAATGGCACGAGAAAAAAGTATTTTAAACATGGATAAAAAAGAGGGTGATAAAATTGCACCTATCAAGAGAATACGTTTAGGTACACGACTTCCCGCTTATCTTCCACAGCGCATTACTGGTCATTTAGGTTCAATTTTAAAGGATTTTAAAAAACGTGGTCTCGCTGTTGGGATAGAGCAGTTTGTTGTTCAGACTCATTTTGAATCAGCCATGGAGATCACACCACTTGTTTATGATGCCATTAAGATTTTGCAGAATAGTGGATGGACAGTTGTTAATCAGACAGTTTTTACAGGGTCGTCATCAAGACGAGGACATACTGTTAAGCTTAGACAGATTTTAGGAAAGCTTGGAGTTTATCCATACTACACTTTTGCGGTTAAAGGTTTTAAAGAGAACAGTGAGCTGTTTGCAACCAACGCCCGCCTGGTACAGGAGATGCTTGAGGAGAAGTCTTTTGGACTTTCATTTAGAAATGGTG
>JAFGVO010000122.1 GCA_016937935.1 Deltaproteobacteria bacterium
AGTCATAAAGTACTTAGTCATTTTGTCCTCCATAAAATGGTCCATTGACCATGTTTTGACTAGTAATTTAAATGTAATGCTGTTCAATAATTAGTCAAGTGGCTGACAAGTTTTATTTACATTTAGAGTTGTTGCTTAAATTAAATTTAAAGGAGAGTTCAAAAATCATGAATAAGTTTTTGAAGAGATAATTTAAGGTATTTAATTCATTTTAAAGCAAGTCATCTATTTTAGGGAATCAATCTAAAATAATTGATAATAGATTGGGAACATTGGGACAATGGCCTCCGTCCTATAATGCCTTGCTGATGTTTTAGTCTTTGATTTTGCTTAATAGTTTTATATGTTTACATGTGGTTTAAATGGCCTCCGTCCTGCATGGTGGGTATGCCGGTGCTTGTTTCCAATCAATTTTCAATTGACTCTTTATCTGTTGCTCTTTTAAAGGTTTTGGTGCTATTTGTTTCCAGTCGAGAGTTGATACCTCTCGTTACAGTTAAAAAATTATTTTGCGAAATGGATTATTATGGCGGTTCATGGAAATTTAGACGGGCTCAAAAAAACACAGGTTCTCTTTTTGGAGCGATTAAATGAGAGAGAAATTGATTCCAATGAGGTTGTAAGCTCTGAATTAGGTAACCTTATGGCAATTCTTTCAAGGGAGACAGGTCGTCAGATAGGTCTATTTATAGATAGAAACGGCAAGGTGACTGATGTTGCCGTAGGAACAGCTGATAAAATTTTTATTCCTGATTTTGGAAGGGTAAGAGGAGGTGCGGGGAGGTTCAGAGGTCTTAGATTTATTCATACTCATCTTAAGCAGGAGCCCTTAAGCAGGGATGACCTTACAGATCTCACAAAGTTGCGACTTGATATGATTGTAGCCATAGGCGTTGGACAGGAGGGCGTACCTGGAGCTGTTTACTATGCTCACCTTCTTCCCCCGTCAAATAATGGGCCTGCACATCGAAGTGTGGGGCCGATTAATATGGGTACTCTGCCAACTGACTTTTTAGAGAATATAGAGTCTATTGAGCAGGAGTTTGCCAAAAATGTGGGAGGTAGAAAGGTTGCAGCAAAAAATGGCCGGGCTATTATTATCCATGTTGCATCAGGCAGGCAGAATACTCTACAGGCAGAAAACTCTCTTAATGAACTTGCCGAACTGGCCAGATCTGCAGATGTTGAAGTTGTGGACAGGGTTTTACAGTTTAGACAAAAGATTGACAGGCGCTATGTATTAGGAATTGGCAAACTTGAAGATGTTGTTATTAATGCCATGCAAAACGATGTTGATCTCTTGATAATGGATTGTGATTTATCGGGAAATCAGAGCAAGGCAATTGCAGATAAAACAGAGCTGAAGGTCATTGACAGAACGCAGCTGATTCTTGATATTTTTGCACAGAGAGCTCACTCGGCAGATGGAAAATTGAAGGTTGAACTGGCACAGTTAAAATACCTTCTACCACGTTTAGGGGCTAAAGATGATGCACTGTCCAGGCTGACCGGAGGTATTGGTGGACGCGGGCCTGGTGAAACAAAACTGGAGATAGGCAGACGTCGTGCCCGTGAGCGTGTTGATAAACTTGAAAAGCGTATTGAAAAGTTGAGCAAAGGAAGAGCTCAGAGGCGAAATAAAAGACAACGCAATGAAGTTCCGGTTGTTTCTATTGTTGGATATACAAATGCGGGAAAATCAACGCTCTTAAATACTCTCACCCGTTCTGACGTCTATGCCGAGAATCTTCTGTTTGCAACCCTTGAAACCTCAAGCAGGCGATTGCGTTTTCCAAGAGATCGTGAAGTTATAATTACAGATACGGTTGGCTTTATCCGTGATCTTCCAAAGGATCTTATTGATGCATTTAAAGCGAGCCTTGAGGAGCTTGAAGATGCCACACTGCTTTTGCATGTTGTGGATGTTTCAGACCCTGCGAAGCAGGAGCATATAGTCGCTGTGGAAAAAATTCTGAGGGATCTAAAACTCGAATCTATTCCGAGGCTTTTAGTTTATAATAAGGCTGACAAGGTTGATGCTGCTGATGTAATAAATGATGTGACTGCAAATAAAGGTGTTCTGGTTCAGGCAACTGACATAAAAACTCTTCATCCCCTTCTGGAAACAATTGAGAATCACATCTGGCAGAAGATAATATAACAGGAATAATCTTGAGTGGTTGTCACTATTAACTTTGTAATTATTATGTTAAAAGCGAAATGCTTTTTAAGGTGTTAAACTCTTAGGATTTTTTATGAATAACAGTAGCATTTTTAATAATAAAATCCAGAATGAAATGATTGAACCTCTTTTAGATTTGCTTGATGACGGGGTTATTGTTCATGATGACAATCGCAAGATACTTTTTATGAATGTTGCAGCATCAAAAATTACAGGATTTACATTAAATGACGTTCTTGGAAAAGATTGTCACAACGCTTTTCCTCCTAAAGGATTGTGTCTTGGCAGCTGCGCTTTTAAAAAAGGCCCTGCTGACAGCGCAAGAAACTCTAGAGAACTTAATCAGAATTATGTAAGAAAAGATGGGCGTGAGCTCAGGGTTCAAATAAAGTCTACCCCTGTTGTTATAAATGGTAAAGATGTGGCAACTCTGGTTTTAATAAGAGATATCAGCGATTTGAATGAACTTAACTGGCGTCTGAAGCGGGGTAAAAATTTTCATGGAATGATTGGTGTTTCAAAATCAATGGTGGATATTTTTGAAACTATTCGTTCTGTTGGCAGTTCTGATTATCCTGTGCTCATCACCGGAGAGAGCGGCACTGGTAAAGAGCTTGTTGCAAGGGCCATACATCTTGAGAGCTCAAGAAGTTCAGGTCCGTTTGTTCCTGTAAACTGTGGAGCACTTCCCGAGAATATTCTTGAGAGCGAACTTTTTGGTCATGTGCGAGGAGCTTTTACAGGAGCTATTAAAGATAAAAAAGGCAGGTTTGAACTAGCAGAGGGAGGAACACTATTTCTTGATGAAGTAGGTGAAATGCCACAACAGATGCAGGTTAAACTTTTGCGGGTTTTACAGGAAAAAGTTTTTGAGAGAGTTGGCGGTGAACAGTCAATAAGGTCGGATGTTAGAATTCTTGCTGCCACAAACAGCAATCTTGAAGAAATGATTAAAGAGGGAACATTCAGGGAGGATTTTTATTACAGACTATGTGTTGTACCCATTACCCTTCCTCCCTTAAGAGATAGAGTGGAGGATATTCCCTATGTAATAAATAATATTCTCTCAACAATATCAAAAGAGACAGGTAACAGCATTAAAAGCGTTGAAGACAGTGCTATGGATAAACTTGTAACTTATAATTTTCCCGGTAATATAAGACAACTAATTAACGCTCTTCAGTATGCCACAGTAAGAAGCGGTGCAGACAATATCAAACTTGAATATCTTCCTTTTGAAATTCAGAATCACTTTTTTAATACGTCAACTAAAAATATTCTCTCATCTAAAAAAATGCTGTCTGAAAACTCTAATTCAGAAAATGAAAACGTGGATAAATTAAAAAATCCACGAAAAAAACTTTCCGAAGAAGCTGTGATTGAGGCTCTTAAAAAAACAGGCGGGAACAGGGCAAAAGCAGCAACCCTACTTGGTGTCGGGCGGGCTACCCTTTACCGTTTCTTCGATAAAATTAATAATTAATATACAATCAATTTCAGACGAGGCAAGTTGTGAGCAATTCCGGACCAATTTCGGACGGAGGGAAATCTGTTGATTTCACATCTCTTTTAGCCACTTCAGTTTGTTTTATTAAAAATTTGGCCTCAAATTTAGCTTTAAACAGTCATTTATTTTTTGAATTTATAATTTCATGGGAT
>JAFGVO010000123.1 GCA_016937935.1 Deltaproteobacteria bacterium
GCTCCAAGATCACACTCTTCCGGATTGCGGGACTCACCGCGCTGGTCCGTGGATTCACACTCACTGCCAGCCTGAAGAGCCGGACTGGTATCTTTTAGAAGCAGCGTCCGGGTGGGACCGCCATTGTCAGCGGGGTTTTCAGCGAGCAACGGGTCGGCAACTGTCACCGAGTCAATACAGCTATCGCCGCCGCCGTCACTGCTTTCGCTCCGCCATTGCAAAACGTTCGCGCCAGTCTGGGTGCTGCCGCAGTTGTTAGCCTGGTTCCACGGGTTGCCGGCGCTGTTGTCCACAAACAACGTATTGGTCAGGGTATACTTTTCTCCTCCGAACAACGCGCCCCCGTGGCCCCCCGCATAATTATGAGCAAACGTAACGTTATTGATTTTTACCACCGCACCGCTGCTGATGGCGCCCCCGTATGAACCCGCTTCGTTTCCGTAGAACGTGGTATTTAAAATGCGGCACTCGGGTTCGCAATCCAAATACAATGCACCGCCGTGATTATCGCTCACATTTGATATAAAACTCGATGCGCGAATTTCAATATTCCCGTTGCTCACCCGCATACCACCGCCTAAACCGCCGCCGCCGATTTCGTTCGATTCAACCGTTGTTCTGTCAATTAACACTTCATCCGGGGGATACGCCCAGATATAGACCCCGCCGCCGCTGTGCAAACCGTGATTGCCTTTGAACACGGAGCCGCATATCTCAATCAGGCCACCGATATCATCGTCCGGGTCTTCAGATGCCCCGTCTGTACCGATTGCGCCTCCCTCACCCCAACCGTTATCGATAGTGTCATTGTTGACAAAAACCGAATTCACGACGTGCAAATCAGAGAGCAGACTGTAAATAGCGCCCCCGTAAAACGAAGCGTTTTTTTCAAAGCGACTGCCGACCACCGTAAGTGAACTGCCGGTCCAGACGGACAAAGCACCGCCGCCCCGACCAGCGGTACTGTTTTCGAACACGCAGTTGCGAACTTCAACCTTGCTTCGCCAATTACCGGCTACAGCACCGCCAATGCCGTCCGCCTCTTCACTTTCCGGCGCTTTACCGTTGATGAACCGAAGATTGCGAACAGATAGAGAACTATTGTTTGGCGCTACCAGCAAACGATTTTTACCGCCACCGTCCAACGTAATATCATTCATTTCTCCGTCTACAACAGTTCCATCCGCAGCTTCAATATCGCCGGTAACGTTAATGACAACCGCACCATCACCGCAATTAAACGTAACGTATCCGCCAGCTTTAGCCGCAGCGCGCAATGCTGCATCTGTACAACTTTCCGGCGTACCGCTTCCAACTACCTGTGCTGTGGCTGGTATGGTCCAAGGTTCCGGCTCATCGCAATTTGCGGTCAGAACTGTATCGGTATCAGTGCCCATATCTGAGTCTGTATCCGAATCACTATCAGTGTCAGTATCTGAGTCTGTATCCGAATCACTATCAGTGTCAGTATCTGAGTCTGTATCGCTGCTACTATCATCACTATCCGAATCATTCTTCGAACCATTTCCGCTCTCAGACCCGGTACACATACATAAAAAAAACGCCGTCGCAATTGCGACAAAAACACGTATTATCATTGCCATCCAATTCATATTATTTTTCATTCCTTTGGTTCTCCCATGAGTATGCTCTTATTGTTAACCATGTGTACAACTCACTCCCCAAACGGGTGGATCCTCAAATTTTTTTTCACATATGTCCGGTATTGAGAACCCGTCAAATACCTCGAATTCCCTAGACTCTTTCAAAAAGTTCAAAAAGTTCTTTCCCTGGTTAGATTTTTTTATCCGGTTTTGTTGTATTTGATTGCATTTTGGGCTGTTATTTGCGGGTTTTTTGTGAAAATATCTGGACAGTTTTTTGGTATAGGGTTAATATTATTCATCTTTATTAAATAATTTTCCATGCATGTAGGTAAAAAGTGCAAGAGCTTGCACTTTTTGGCTGTCCGTGTGTTATATGTTGCAAGTATGGTTTGGGTGAAGGGGAAAACAGTGGATAATGGACTTAATGGGTTACATGGATTTTATTGGGATTTTTAATAAAAAATAAGCTGGGGTGGTCACTTTTTTTGTTTGAATTTTATCCGGCCCGCATCTTTTCTTGCGAAAAGTTGCTACACCGGGCAGTGAACCGGAGGTTCACTGCTGCGCACCCAGGAGGACTCGAACCTCCGACCCCCGGTTTAGGAAACCGGTGCTCTATCCGGCTGAGCTATGGGTGCCGGAAGTGTAAATTCTTATATCAAAGAGGTTTTGTTTGCAAGTTTGAGTGTAAAAAAGCGAATTAATTTAGTGTTAAAAGTGACAATCATCATTTGTCGGTGTAAATATAGTGTTAATTTTTAAGGGATTTAATTTTTTAAGGAGTTTTTATATGAAAATTACTAAGAGGTACTTACTTTTTAGATACTCGATTTTGTTATCGATGGCTCTCTCTTTTTCGGCTTTTGCCCAGGATGATGGAGTCACTTACGATGATGAGGCTGCGGGTGCTGATGCCGGAATTGTTAACTACAGCGATGATATTGCTGCCGGGACTGCGGATGATGAGGTTTCTGAAGAGGCGGCTCCTGCTGATGAGGTGTCTGCTGCGGATGAAGATCCTTTTGCAATGGAAGCTACTGTTAATACGAATGGTGAGAGTTCAGCCAAAGTTAAAGGCGGAGCTCCTGTCAAGGTTTCGGACCCGGACAGAGCCAAACGTAAAAGCTGGGAGTGGGGGGCTATTCGTCATCACTCTTCATGGACAGGTACCACCGGTTTAATGGATGTTAAAGAGGCCGGTTCTGCTGATGCGGGTACTTTTGGGCTTGGGCTTAATGCAGGCTTTTTTAAGTACCACGATTATCTTGTTTACGGTGATGAGAATACTCAATCAAGCGGTAACCTCAATTTACGTGTGACTCCGTTTAAGTTTTTAGAGCTTCATGCTGCTTTAAACGCCCTTGCCAATACTAATAACAAAGAGTATCCCTCTCTTTTTCAGACAATCGGTGATTTTACTTTTGGTGTTAAGGGTTTTTATTCCCCAATTAAAATGATGACAATCGGTCTTGATGCCTATGTGGCTTTTTTAAATTCTGTTGGCGATACATCAATGGATTTTTCGGGTACAAGCTTTGGGTTTGATGCACTTGCCACTTTTGATTTTACCGAACTTTCAGAGAAGGCTCCAATCAGAGCCCATATTATGGCCGGTTACTATTTTGACAATGCCTACAATCTAATTTCTGATATTGAAACTCAGCGGGAGGGATGCGGTACGGACAGTGACGGTGACGGACTTGTTGAGTACGAGGGCTGTCTGAGTCCTGTTGAGAGAACTGCTCTTGGTATTGACAGAAATGATCAGGTTAAAATTGGTATTGGTCTGGATGCTCTTTTACCTTATGTTTCTCCGATGTTTGAGTACAATATTGATATTCCTGTTAACAGGCAGGGTTTTACATGTCCTCAGATTCCGGGAAGTTTTGATTCGTGCATGGCTGATACCGGTGCAAAGGGTATGAGACAGTGGCTTAATGCGGGGGTGCGAATTCTTCCTCCTGTTGAAGATCTTGCCATTGATTTAGGTGCTGAGATTGGGCTTTCAGGGTATGCTCCATCTGTTCATGAGCTTGCTGCCCAGGAGCCCTATGTTGTTAAAATCGGCGTTTCATATCAGTTTGATCCCTTTCCTGAAAAAACCGAATGTAAAGAGCCTGTTGAAGGTTTAGCACCGGCAGTTGTTCCTGCACCTGTTGCTGAGGCAGAACCCTCCGGGTCAGTTTTAGCCGGTATGGTTCATGCCGCAGGTGATGAGACTGCTCCAGTTGGAGGAGCTGTTATTAATTATGAGAACTACGAGTTTAATCCTCAGGTTACCACTGATGGAGGACGTTTTAATTCTTACAATCTTCCTTCGGGCAGTGCACAGTTTAAAATCAGCGCTCCGGGTTACGAAGATGGTACATTTACTGTTGAAATGCCTGAGTCCGGTGTTGTTCAGCAGTTTTTTCCTCTTACTCCCGCACCTAAAAAGGGTGTGATTACTATTATTGTTGTTGATGAGAAAAGCAAACCCATAAAAGGGGTTGATGTTAAACTTTCAGGGGCACTTTCTGGAACTTTTACTTCTGATGAAGAGGGTAAAATTCTCGCAGAGGCTGACGCCGGCAAAGTTACTGTAACTGTTGACAGTGAGAGTTATCTTTACAAACAGATGGAAGCTGAAGTTGTTAATGATACAAATACCAGGCTTGAGTTTCAGTTGAAGGCCAAACCTAAAAAGTCTCTTGTTATTGTTAAGAAGAATATGATTAACATTAAAAAGAAGATTCACTTTAAAGTTGGTTCAGATGAAATTGATTCAAGTTCTTTTGATCTGATGGATGAGATTGCTGATATTATTGTGCGTAATCCTCAGATTACAAGTATTGAGGTTCAGGGTCATACTGATGACAGGGGAGCGAGAACTTTCAATATCGATCTTAGTCAGAAAAGAGCAGAGTCTGTTGTTAACTATCTTGTAACTGCAGGTGTTGCCAGGGGAAGACTTTCTGCAAAAGGTTTTGGTCCCGACAAGCCCGTTGCTCCAAATATAACATCAACAGGCAGAGCTAAAAACCGCAGAGTTGAGTTTCATATTTTAGATGAGAATCAGTAATACGCCCCCTTTTTTAAGTTAGTTTCATTTTTATCGCCGTTTTTTTGCAAGATGTACAAACAGTTTGTACAAATCAAATGTGCTTCAATTTTTTAAATATTATCTCCAAATGTTTATTTTAACTGCTGCTGGTGCAGTTTACGGGTCGGTTGACGGAACTAAAGCTTTAAACAGTGGGGGGAAAGTTCTTTTTAACGCATCAAGACTTTCACATCTGCTGGCGCTGATTTTTTTTATTACGCTTTTTTTCTATTTTATCTGGAGAGGCAAAAAGGGCAAAGAGCTTTACATCAGGCCCATTGACGCCATTTACGAACTTGACAATGCTGTGGGACGTGCCTGTGAAACCGGAAAGCCTGTTTTGTACGCCCCTGGCCTTGGTTCTCTTACAGATCCCGTGACTGTTGCCTCTCTAAATATTTTGTCAAAAGTTGCACAAAAAGGTGCCGGTCTTTACACGAGAACTCTTGTTCCAAATTATGGTCCGCTCACCTGGCCCGTAGCCCAGGAAGTTGTGAGGCAGGCGTACATAAGAGCTGGTAAAGAGAAAAGTTACAACAGTGATGACGTGCCCTATTTTACAAGTCGTTCATTTACCTATGCTGCAGCAACAGCGGGGCTTATGTCTAAAGAGAAACCTGCAACAAATTTTTTAATCGGTCACTTTTATTCAGAGTCTCTTATTCTGGCTGAGACAGGGGCCGCACTTGGGGCCTACCAGATTGGCGGCACAGACTCTGTGGAGCAACTGCCTTTTTTTATAACAACCTGTGACAAAACTTTAATAGGGGAAGAAATTTTTGCGGCCTCTGCTCTTGTTAGTAAAAATCCCGTTGAGCGTGCTGTAATAAAGGCGAGCGATGTTTTTAAAATTGTAATTCTAATATTTTTTTTAGGGGGATTTCTGGCGACTCTTATGCTTGATACTTTTTTACAAAACTACATTTCGGGGGATATTCTGGAATTTTTAAATGAATTCAGAACGGGGGAGTGGCTGTGAAAGAGAGTGTTTTTTACAGACTTCCTTTTATTGTGATGCTCCTCATCGGTACTTACATGATTGTTCAGTATTACATTCCTGTTAAGGAGTTCCAGGCTCCAAAAGATCTCTTCTTACAGTGGAAGCAGCCACTTAACGGATTTATTATTTTACTGGCCATTGGAAGCATCTTTGTTGTTCATCTTAAAAAAATTATTAATCTGAAAAAACGTTGGGGGTATTCACTTATTACTGTTGTCTCAATGGTGGCCATGATTATTGCGGGGTTTACGGGAGGCATTCAGGACGGGTCAGTTTTTTCGGACTGGTTTAAATATCTCATCTCTCCAATTGAGGCGACAATGTTTTCTCTGCTGGCTTTTTTTGTGGCCTCTGCAGCTTTTAGAGCTTTCAGGGCGAGATCTGCCGGAGCTGCAGTTCTGCTTGTTTCGGCAACAATTGTTATGCTGGCTATGATTCCCTTTATTTCTGAGGGTGTTCCTCTTCTTAAAGATTGGAGCGAATTTATTTTAAATTATCCAAATACTGCGGCTAAACGGGCAATACTTATTGGAGTCTCCTTAGGAGCAATCTCTGTAGCTCTAAAAAATATTTTCGGTGTGGACAAGACACTCCTTGACAGAGGTGAAAAGTGAGACTTCTTCTTCTGCTGTCAAAAATTCAGAAGGTTGACAGACGCTACATTTTTTTGGGGATATTTTTAGCTGTTGCTGTGCCTTTTTTTATTCCTGTGGAGTTTGCGGCAAAACCAGGTGCCGAGACCAGAAGGTTTGATAACGAGCTCGCTGTCATTATGCAAAAGGAGAAGCCAATTCTGATAGATATTGATTTTGGTCCTCAGACAATGGCAGAGATGGAGCCAATGCTAAGAGGTGTTTTAGACAGGGTTTTTGCTTCAAGGCAGAAGGTTGTTTTTTTAACTTTTATGACTGAGGCGGCCTCTCCGGTTCGTGAATATCTGGTGGAGATGGAAAAAAAATACAACCTCAGGTACGGCAGTGACTACGTCTTTTTAGGGTACGCATCGGCTTATGCCTACACAATGAACGGCCTTGGTAAATCATTTAAAGCATATTTTCACAGTGACGACCGGGGGACTCCAATTGAGAGACTTCCCCTGATGCAGGGTGTTCGCAGTTTAAAAGATATCGGGGGAATAATTAATATTGCTTCAAACTCTTTTCC
>JAFGVO010000124.1 GCA_016937935.1 Deltaproteobacteria bacterium
CAGATTTTCAATTTTATCTGCAAGAACAACTTTTTTTGCAGTTTCCCCAAACACTCTCATTACGTTGATATGCTGAAAAGAGTCAGTTCCCAGTTTGTATTCAGGAACCTGTCCGGCAATAACAATCATAGGTATACTGTCCACAAAGGCATCTGCAACAGCAGTAAGTGTATTAGTAATTGCCGGGCCTGATGTTACAATTGCCACACCCACAGTGCCGCTGGCCCTTGAGTATCCTGCAGCGCTGAATGCTGCGGACTGCTCGTTTGCATTAACAATTATTTCGATATTACTTTTACCAATTTCATCCATAACTGGTAAAATTGCAGCTCCGGTATATCCAAAAATCTGTTTAACACCCAGTTCTTCAAGACTTTTAGCTAGAATTTTCGCGCCGTTCATATTTACTCCTTTTGAAGTTACGCTTACATCACTTTTTCTGTGTACCGTTTATTACATAAACAACTGGTGATTAACAGAAAAAAAGATATCATTATATTTGTACTTAAAAATCAAGTATGTGGCATTTATTTGCATTGAGTTATTAAAAAGGTTTAAAATTGTGCTGTTTTTTGGTAGTCAGACTTAAGTGTCTTTTTTTAATAACTGAGAAATTTATGAAAATGAAAATGAAAAAAAAATATACAATATTGGCTTTGGTATTTCCTCTTGTTTTATCATCCTGTGGAGTAAAAAAGTACCATGAGCCTCTTGATTGCGAAGATCTTGAGACTGTGCTTGCTGATGAAATATCAGGGGATGAACTTTCAAAAGCTCAAAAGGATGCTATCTCTACATATCATATGATTGGTGGAAACTGGAATACTACCTTTGATTGTCAAAATGAGGATCCCGCCTCTATGAATATTTCAATTGAAGAGGTTATTGACTCCAATGTTGAACTATTTTTACAGTCTGAGTATTCGGTCTGTTCAAATGCAGGTACAGTTGTTTTTGAAGCAGTTATATCTGACTCAAAAGATCCCGATTTGGATGGTAAGCGGTTTTTATTAACAGGAAATGTTACTACTGTCAGTGATGATTTGTGCAGCTCTTTAAATCCATATATTCTTGATGCCTTTAGTGAAACTCAGAACTCAATGATTCCGGGGTTTATATCTTTCAGCTTAAGAATTAAAGTTAACTGTGATAATGTTATATCTGCCAGTAAGTTTGCAACTCAAAATACTGAAACCGGTCAAAGCGGTGCAGTATCTGTAACTCAAGGTGATTTTTGTGTTATGAAAGAGTGGCAGAAAATAGATTCAAATTAAATTTTTGATTTCTCGAAATTAAATTATACAGATTTTTAGGGGTGTTACTGATGATCGAAATATTACGAATGCGTCGAAGTTCAAGAGTATTTTTAAACAAACCCATATCTTCAATGCATTTTGATATAATCAAAGAGTCCCTTTTAAGGGCTCCAACATCAAAAAATAACAGGCCCTGTGAATTTATATTTGTTGATTCAAAAAACCTTCTTAAAAAACTTTCTGAAGCTAAGTCACATGGGGCCTCATTTTTAAAGGATTCTCCTCTTGGTGTTGTAATAATTGCAGATAGCAATAAGTCTGATGTCTGGGTTGAAGATGCTTCTATTGCAGCAATTACAATGCAGTATGTTTGCGAATCACTTGGCATGGGAAGCTGCTGGATACAGATTCGGGAGCGGTTTTTTTCAGATGAAATTAATTCTTCAAAGTATGTTAAAGAGCTTTTAGATATTCCCGATAATTTTGAAGTCCTTGCAATTGTAGCTGCCGGGTATCCCGTTAAATCTAAAGAGCCTGTCTTATATGAGACTCTGCTGCAGGATAAGATTAAGACAAACAGCTATAAATAGAACTGTGGTGGTAAAGTAAAATGAGATCAGTGCAAAAAGATAAAATTATGAGTGCCAAAGATGCTGCACTTCTTATAAACGATGGAGATGTAATTGGTGCGAGCGGTTTCACAATGGCTGGAAATCCCAAATTGATACCAATTGAAATTGCAAATCGTGCCATCGCTTTTCATGAAAAAGGGGAGCCCTTCAAGATAGATCTTTATACCGGTGCAAGTACAGGTGATGAAATGGATGGCGCCTTAACAAGAGCTGATGCCATTGGTAAACGATATCCGTATCAGTCCCATAAAGGTATGCGTGAGGCTATAAATACCGGCAAGATTGAGTTTTCGGATTTTCATTTATCCCATATTGCCGGATATGTACGATCAGGTTTTTTAAAAAAACCCAATGTTGCAATTGTTGATGCCGTTGATGTTACAAAAGAGGGGCATATTTATCTGTCAACATCCGGTGGTTCTACAGCTTCATATCTTTTGATGGCTGATAAAATTATCATAGAACTTAACTCCTTTTTTGGGGAAAAGATGAAAGGGTTCCATGATATTTTTATCCCGGCACCTCCTCCGGTTCGTGAAAGAATTCCAATATATAAAGTTACGGATAGAATAGGGTTGCCCTATGTTTCGGTTGATCCTGACAAGATTGTGGCAATTGTTGAGACAAACAGTCCTGACGGGACAAGGCCATTACGTGAGCCAGATGAAACATCCAATATAATTGCCGGGCATGTAATTGAATTTTTACATCATGAGCACAACCGTGGCAGACTGCCTGCGGGACTTCCATATCAGTTTGGGGTGGGCAATGTAGCTAATGCTGTTCTTGCTTCCATGGCAAAAGATCCTCTGACTGAACCATTTAATCTTTATACTGAGGTTATTCAGGATTCTGTATTTGATCTTATTGATAATGACAAGCTCCTTTTTGCTTCGGGTACGGCTTTGACCCTCTCCCTTGAGGGGCAGAACAGGTTTAAAGATGAAATTGATTTTTACAGGGACAGAATTCTTTTGCGTCAGCAGGAGATTTCAAATCATCCGGAAATTATAAGAAGACTTGGTGTGGTGGCCATGAATACAGCTCTCGAATTTGATATTTTTGGAAATGTCAATTCTACACATGTATTAGGCTCCATGATGATGAATGGAATTGGCGGGTCCGCTGATTTTACCAGAAATGCATATATTCCGATTTTTATGTCTCCATCTACAGCTAAAGATGGAAATATTTCTTCAATTGTTCCAATGGTTACTCACACAGACCATAGTGAACATTCTACTAAAATTTTTGTTACTGAACAGGGGCTTGCTGATGTTAGAGGCATGTCGCCTGTAAACAGAGCCAGGCATATTATAGAAAGATGTGCCCATCCTGATTATAAAGATATGCTTTTTGACTATTTGAATTACGGGCTCAAACATGCTCCGGGTGTTCATACCCCCCATGTTCTTGATAAAGCATTTGAGATGCATATCAGGCTTAGAGATACAGGAACAATGCTAAAAAAATAGAGTTTGCTCTTAAAACTGTCAGGACAGCTGTAAGTTTCTTGTATTTGTAAAAAAATACTATATTATTTGTGTGTTACCAGTTTTTTATAGTAAAATTGATTCAATAACTTTTTTTAAAATAGG
>JAFGVO010000125.1 GCA_016937935.1 Deltaproteobacteria bacterium
ATCAGTATTTGTGTTTGAATCAGTATTTAAATCCGCTATTGAATCTGTATTTAATTCACTATCTTGATCAGTGCTTATTATTGTCATGGAGTCCCTATCGTTATTACTCAGCTTTTTTGAATCAGTACAGGATATGGCTGAAAGAAGCAGTAAACCAATCAGTAAAATAATGTTGCGACTGTGCATAAAAAGTACCTTTTAATTATTCAGAAAGTATTTACTCTATTACCATATTAAAAGATTGGTTAAAAATAAATAAGACATGAGAAATGTGAACTTTTTTTATCAAACAACTGTTTATGGTTCTGTGATTTTTGCGCTTGTTACAAATATCATTGCATCATGCTGGATGGTGTGATCATACATGCCCCAGCGGAAATTTGTGGTGCCGTCTGGTCTGTCATAATATCCGTCATCTATAAATTCACCGTTTAAATAAACTTCATATTCCCGTCCGTTGTCCCTTACTTTCAGCTCAAAGGGAATACCTGTCATGGTGGTTGCAATTGTAAAATCATCTTTGTGAAGACGGTGGTTTAAAACAATATCTCCCTCGTCGGTCATATTAATCATGATTCCCCAGTCGTTATCACTGTTTTTTGCCTGAAAAATTGAGCACTCATGGGGTTTAATTATTGTGTAGGTTCCTTCCCACTGGTACCAGCCGTCTCCCTCTTTCCAGCCAATGTTTGTAAACGATTCAACTCTTGCAGCCTCGGGTCTGTCATTTCTGACATTGTACTCACCTTCAAAAAGGCGAAAAATCTGTGTGTTTCCATCTTCCTGATACCATCTGGTCCATTTGTCAAAGTCGGTTCGGGGGATAGTGCTGTTGCATAATGTATGGATTTTTATATCCTGAGGAATACCGTTTGTGCGTTCGCTGCATATTTCAAGTAATGCATTGTTAACGTTAATATCAGAACCTAAAACGCCAATTGTTGAATTTACTCCCACAGGAAACACTTCGTCATCAAGTAATGATTGAAATGTGGGGTCGGTTCCGGTCTGTGTATATAAAGTGCTTACGTCTTCAAAAACACAGGACCCCTCTGTTGCAGAATCAGTTGACTCCGTGTCATCCGGAGTAATAGCTGATGGATCACTTATACATGGAGCATTTGAGTTGTCACATAAAATTCCGTTGTCAATAATGGTTCCTGCACAGCAATTTTCAGCCCCTCCGGGAAGTTGTGCGCAGCCTGCACCTCCACAGGTTCCGCAGCTTAATGCACAGCAAACCGTATTGGCAATATTGGCAATTCCATCGCTGCAATCTTCATTGTCAGTTCCGGTGAGATCTGTATTTGTATCTGTGTCGTTTGCAGTATCATTATTTAAATCGGTGTTTGTATTTGTATCAATCTCATTTTCAGAATCACCTGGGAGAGTAGAACTGAGAGTAGAACTGCTGTCAGTTCCGGCTTGAACATCTGTACTTTTACAGGTATTTTTTTCAGAATTCAAAAGATGCAAATAAAGTTAATCGTCATTTCCTCCAAGAAGTCCAAGCCTTATAAGGTAGTAGATGAGAGTCATTATTGCCGAAACAGCGGCAGCTACATAAGTCATGGCAGCTGCAGATAAAACTGATGTTATTCCTTCTGCATCTTGTCTGTTTACCAGATTCATTGCAACGAGTTGTTCTTTTGCACGAGATGATGCATTAAATTCAACAGGTAGAGTTATCAGCTGAAAAATAACAGTTCCTAAAAATAGAATAACCCCAAGATAGATTGCAGATGTAGAGTGTAATATAAAACCGCCTGCAAGAATAATCCATGGGGCGTAAGAACCAAACCTTGCAACTGGTACAGCTGCAGTTCTTAATGACAATGGCGCATATCCTTTTGCATGCTGAAGTGCATGCCCCACTTCGTGGGAAGCAATAGCAACAGAAGCTATTGATGGTTCGTGATATACCGAGGATGAAAGCCTTACAGTTTTTGTTGCAGGATCATAATGATCTGAAAGTTGTCCGGCAGTTTCTTCAATCTGAACATCAAAAATTCCATTTCTTTGTAAAATTTTTCTTGCAACCTCTGCACCTGTAAGACCTTGAGATGATCGAATCTGTCTATAAGTTGAAAATGCAGATTTAACTTTAAATGATGACCATGCTGCAAGTAGAAAGCCTGGAATCATAATTATGAGATACATGGGATCAATGAAAAGTCCAAACAGTGGCATGTTTTTCACCTCTCTTTCAGGCAAAAAGTAAACATATTTAATATAGAGTCAAGTATGTATTTGTAATTAAAATGTACACGTTTGTTTGTAAATCAGTGATAGATGATTATGGTTTTGATGTAACATAAGTTTTTACAAAATGAGAGAATATGAAGTTTTTTATTACAGGGGGAACAGGTTTTGTTGGAAGAAATATTATTCAAACCCTGATTGGAAATGGAAATGAAGTAATTGCAACCGGGCGTTCGTCTCTGCATCCAATTAGGGTTACTGATAATTTTACTTATCTTAGTTGTGATACTTCACATAAAGGAAGCTGGCAGAAAAGTATTGAACAGTGTGATGTTGTTATAAATCTGGCAGGAGAGAGTATTATTGGAAGATGGTCAGCTAAAACCAGAGAAAAAATATATAACAGCCGAATTAAGACCACCTCTAATATTGTGTCTGTAATGGATTCCGGACAGGCGTTGATAAGTGCCTCCGCTTCAGGAATTTATGGTGATAGAGGGGATGATGTTCTGGATGAAAAGGCAAAATCAGGAACCGGATTTCTTGCTGATGTTTGTGTTGACTGGGAGGGTGAAGCGTTTTCTGCAAAAGATGGTGTCAGGGTTGCAGTCTTTAGGCTTGGGGTTGTTTTAGGAAGGGGAGGAGGTGTCATTGATAAGATGAAAACTCCTTTTAAACTGGGAATTGGTGGTAGACTGGGTTCAGGAAAACAGTGGTTTCCATGGATACATATTGATGATGTAATAAATGCACTTATATTTTTATCAAATGAAGATATGTGTAGTGGAATATTTAATTTTTCAGCACCGGAGCAGGTTACAAATGAGTTCTTTACAAAAGAGTTTGCCAAATCCTTGAATGTCCGCGCAATTATTCCTGTTTCCTCAATGGGTATAAAGCTGCTGCTTGGTGAATCAGCCTCCGTGCTTCTTAGCAGTCAGAAGATGATACCGTCAAGATTAATTGAAATGAAATATTCGTTCAAATATCCCGTATTATCAGAGTCACTGGCAGTTGTAGCTGATAATTGAATGTATCTTAGGTAAAGATAAGCTTTGTTGAATAGGAGGCGGGTATAGGCGGCATAATAATTGTTAAATGAATTTGACA
>JAFGVO010000126.1 GCA_016937935.1 Deltaproteobacteria bacterium
AGGTACAGTAGTAGCACCAAACGCAACAATAAGACTGGCACCACTTAACGGCGGCAGTCACGAAGGCAGCTTCTTCGCCAAACGCCTGGAAGCCGAAGCCAGAACCCCAATAAATTTTGTCCCTTTTGATCACTGGGATTTTATCATGCCTCCCATTTTAACTGTTGAATGTGTATCAAGAGCTGCCAACTTTAACAGTGCAGCACTTTTCAGTTTTACAAATCAGCTAGACTATACTGTAAATATTGAAGGTGGAGATCGTAATTATGTAGAAACTGAAAAACTGAAAAAAGATCCCCTTGAAGTTTTTGAACCCGGAGTTCACACAAAGTATTACTGGGTTCCCTTTACCGGTAAAAAAATATGCTGGACACTGTCGGGCAATAAAGTCTGTGCCAATCTTAGCACACGAGGCTGTACTCTTGATGATTATACTATTGTTCCACAAAATGTTTCCTATCAACCATCTTCAACACTTTCTGCACCTATTTTGCCCAATGACCCTACCGATTACAAGTGGAGTTTTATTGCTAAAGGTGAAGCATCTTTAAACAAAGCAACTTTAGATGAGACCCTATATTCAAGTGATGAGAGATCAAAAATTATTGTGAAACCATATTACCACCATCATAACCATTGGGATGATTTGTATCTTAAATTAGATTATTTAGACCAGGTTCAGTATAAAGACCTTTTAAAAAAAGGATCTGATGTTGCATCTTTTGGTTGGCTTTCAGATATGGATGATTTGGAGATGATTTTTTATTTTGATCCACCACAAGTGGCATCAAGTACAGGGTTCTGGCCTATAAAGTTGTATATTAAAGATAAAGAAGAACACGAAATTGGAGACACTGTTACTTTTTGGAAAGTTGATCAAGAAATTTCAGAAGATGGCAAAACTGTCAGAAATGATGCAAACAGTTTACCTGGAACTCTGGATCAGGATGAATTTTTATGCGGTATTTATGCCTCACAAGATGGTGCATATGATTTAGAATGGGGTGCCTGTTACAGAGTAGAAGTTAGAGATCCTAAGATATGTTTAAACTGGAATGCTGAATACATTGGAGGAGCCGGAGAGGATGATTATAATTTAACAGGTATTCAAAGCATTCCTGCCAGTTTTACATATGCAAAATTTAATATTACAGGAGCAAAAGAGGGTTATGCTAATTGGCCCGGATATTATCCTCTTGATGCAGATGGGTGTATACCTGAAGAATATATGCCCTCTTTGAATCAGTTAATTGCCGCTGATCCCGCAATACCGGTTGTAATAGAATACGATATCGCAGGCAGGCTTGAGTATTTTGATGACGTAACAAGTCAAAGTTCAATTTTTAATATTTTAAATAAGGAAGATTATGATCCTTATTTAAGAATACCAATTCCTGCAACAGTTCCTCCAACTCAGGAACAGGTTTTTAATATTCATGATTCATTTGAAGTAGATCAAAACACTCTGGGGTCCCAATTTAAAATTAGTCATAATATTGAATATAATAATGAGTTTACAAAAACGGCTGCAGGTGTAAGTCATTTATTAAAAAAACAGTATGATGATTATGATATGGATTTAGTAAATAAAAATATTGATATATATGCACAATCACAAAGTGCTATAACTGCAGCAAACACAGGGACAGCATTCGCCTATGAAAATAAAGTTTATTTAAGGGATGCCAATGGTGTTGAATTTGGAGATTCCACAAGAAAATTTACTTTTGCTCATGAATTTGGCCACGCTATACAGTTCCTTGAGTCATCAGAACTGACATCAATTAATGCAAATTATCTTTATACAATTGTTGTTCATGATAAATACGGAAAAGTTAGTACCGATACTAATCCACAAGCTTTGCCTGATGAGTGTCGATGTTTTACATCATCTGAATTTAGTCCCAAACACTGTATGCAGTCTTTGGAGTGGCCAACTTCTGCAATTAGTGAGGCATTTGCACATTTTTATGCTGCAATTTCATGGAATGAACAGAGTGAAAATGACTGCTGGTTTTCTTTTGTTAAATGGATGTATACCCCTGACTGTCCCGCAGGAAATATATGCCATGATGCAAAGTTAGTGATTGCAGATACAGATACATCAGTATTGAGTAAATTGAATGATTTTCCAGAGCAACCTGATACCGATTCCGATTGGCAGATGGTGGAGGCGCCAGTAAATGTATCATGTGACCTCGGTGCAAATCAGATAAAATGGCAAAAATGGAGAAATAGATATTGTACAAGTGATGGGATTGATTTGGATAGCGATGGAGATATAGAATATGTTGTCGGGGATGCAGATAACAATATGATTGTTGATTATGTTACAAGTGATGATATGCGTTCTATGGGTGTGGAGATGGACTGGATGAGATTTTTCTGGGAAATAAATACCAAAGGAGATAGTGACGAGAGATGGAGTGTTGCTGATATTACAAAAGTTTTAGAAACAGCAGCTTTAGATACAACTATTGATACGGATACTGATACGGATACTGATTTTATTACAGGAGCTAATTCGGTAACATTTGAAAAAATGCTAAAAGCTGCAAGGGCCTTACAAATCAGCACACCTGCAAATTGGTCTGCGAAAAAGATTAATTTTTTTATAAACAAAGGGGCAATAGCTGGCGTTGATGAGAATTTGCAATGAGAAAATATATTATTGTTTACATGTTATTAATTTTAGGGTGCAGTGGCACTGAACCTCCTGAAGAATTAGAGTGGCAGAAAGTTGATGCTGGAAGCTTTGTATTCGGCTCACCATGGGATAC
>JAFGVO010000127.1 GCA_016937935.1 Deltaproteobacteria bacterium
AGCGAACTGCTCCGGCAAGCTCCGGTGTTCCCTTGACAGGATCAGGTATTACATGTCTGTTTGCAGTACCATAAATAGAATGGGATATTATTCCTTCACTATCTGTTGAAAAACTTCCCCCAAGTGGTGATTCGGGTTCATATCCAAGATAATTAATACCCCACTCTCTAATTTGTTTTTTTGATAGATTTGAACCGAGTCCTTTTGTCAAAATTTCATAACCCGTTTTTGATTTGGAATATGTCTCCTCTGCTAATATATTCAATGCAAGGAGGCAGGAATTATCAATCCAGCCATTTACAGACGGGGACGGGGCCAGGGTTGAGACCATTTGACTTCCTGTTTTTTTGTCTTCAGAAACAGTTGGAAAATTTCGGGCAATAGCATTATCAATACTATTTTCAAGAACATCTCTTCTAGGTGTTACAATAAATATTCCATTGATAACCGTGTAAAACAGATTAACAGTTCCCGCATCTTCAATCTCCTGGCTCATGTCAATTGTAACCTTTGTAATCATTGTTTCACCATAAGGTTCATCCGAAGTCCAGGTTAGCATGTTGGGAAGGGCCTGAATCGCCTGGGCCCTGAAGATTGTTAAAACTCCGGCAAACGTTAGGGGATTACCTATCTCCATGCTGAACCACGCGGGAATCCGAGGGAGCTGATGAAGCATATCAATCTCCATATCATTGGAATCAATATAATCTTCTGTTTTCATTCCCTTCAGGTAGGTTTGGGCTATTGATGACCAAATGTCAGAAGTATCCATTACCCCGACTTTTATCCAGTTGCCTAAAAAATTCATTTTAATGTGTTTGCCGCTAAGCTTCTGCAGCATCTGCCCGGCCTGCTCTTTGAGTTCTGAATCATCACCAAGAGCCATTGCCATTGTAAATCCGTTTTCATTGTTTGTATCTACAATTGCCCCATGTCCTATTGCTCTGGTTAATTCATTATACATTTCAAAGAGTTCACTTCTCATGGCAATGGGAAGTATGTTGATTCTCACATCAATTTTATTTTCAGCTGTATTGTTGTGCATTCTTATAAGGGTGGGATCGATATTTCCAGCCCAGTACCTGTCATAGCTCTGTTTAAAAATATCATATGCTGCTTTTTCACTCTTAGTCACCCTGTTTATAGGCAGGTCGGCTATTGGCACCAGGTTGTGAGCGGTTCCATAGCTGCTTTTTGCACCAAGTTCAGGTGTCCATGATATTTTTTCACCCCCTGAATGAATTAGATCAGAAGGCAAGAGCCATTTGGATTTTAAAAGTTCATCAAGCGAGGCCGCAGGATGTCCTTCCATCCAGCCAAAAAGCAGTGCCGCATAATTGACATTCTGAAGTTTTGCCCCGGCACGCATTCTTCTGGATTCAAGTATTTTAGCCCCTGGAGATGTAACTGACTGTACAAGCTCATCACCTAAAAATATAAATGCACTCTCTTTGGTTTCATCATAGGGAACAAGTGCCCGGGCATATTTGTAGTCTTCAGATTGTGAAAGAGACGGGTGTTTTTTCTTATAGATGGATAGAAGTTTTTTTACAGCATTTTTTGAGTTGGATACGATTGTTATTTCATCCGGATTTACCTGATAGCGTTTGATTACACCATTTGGAGAGGTATATAACGTTGTTTCAAAGCCTTCAATTTTAAATTTTTCTTCTACAATGCCCCCATTCTCATCTCCTGCGGTGTCAAGGTGCTGCTGCAAAGCAGAAAGAAGCAGGTCGCGATTTTTGTTTTTAAAAACCAGCGAAACGTCAGTCCCTTCACGCATATACGGGTCACCAATTACAAGGGCAGTACTGCTTGCGGAAATATTGCCAAGCAGTTTAGCCATTCCCGAAAATTTGAGAGCCAGTTGGGCGCCATATCTTGATTTCAGGTGAAACGGTCCCGGTGCTCCCTCAACAATTCTGGCAAGGAGTCCAAATTTTTCATCAAGGGTACTTGTTATAACAGCAAACTCTTTTAAAGTTGTAAAGGTAGCTACAATAGAATCAGAAGGCAGATACATAGAAATGGGATCCATAACCGTTTGAGGATTTCCCGCTTGTAAAAGCAGACTTTTGTAATTTCTTGTCTGATGGTCAACACCTTCAATGCTTTTTAGTAAAACGGTCTCTTTTTCATCTTTTTCAATATCCCCAAGGGCGCTGGATGTTGCAAGTGCCGCTTTAACACTGGACTGTCCTGTGTAAAAGTCCATTAATCTTGCAATATCATTGTCCCCCGAATGCCAGCGCTCCATTGGGGTGTCTATCTTGTTATTCTCACCATAAGCCAGCTGCATCAGTCGTCCCTCTGCAAATGTTGAAAAATTTGAAAACTCCTCATTGTAGTCTAAAAGGTTAAACCACTTTGCAAGCCCCAAATAAAAAATTGAAACTATTTTTTTGTTACTTTTTGCGGCAGGCATATTTAACAGGGTTATCTTTTGAATGTGAGTCTCTTTAGGAGGCTTGTCATACAAATCTCCGCATCCCCATAATTCCAGTTCAATTTTTTCCGGTAATGGTTTTGTACCCGGTACTCTGACAACAAGCCTTGGCAAAAAGCTGATCTCTTTTTCCGGGGTACTATTTTTTTTACCATTCTGGGCTGTAAATTCTAATGGTTTACCGGGTTCTGTATCATCAGGAAGGCTTACTACTGCAATTGACGGTTGTCCATTAATTATAGATGAGTAGCAGATTTGACGATATTCTGTAAATAAGCCGTCAAGCTCATTTCCTGTTTGTAATTCCGAATAAAGATATGTGTCTGTTTTATCTGTATACCTCGCCGAAACAGGTAATGTTATATTTTCTTCATATGTTGCAGGAACGATTATTTCCATCGATGGAGATTCAAATTTTTCTATTGATTTTTTTTCAGCAGCCTGAGCTGAAGATATATCATCCACACTATCTACATCACTTTTTTTTGATTCTGCGGTCTTAGCAGGCGGGGCAGGGGCACATGAAAAAGCGGCTATTGTCAAACCCGCAGCTGCAGTTCTTATATATTTTTGAATGTTCATATTTTTCTCCTGATATTCTCCTGTTATTTTGAGAGAGATATATCACAGACATTTTTTTTTGACAGTTATTCATGTACTATTGGAACATCAAAATATCGTGAGTAATTATGGTTGTTTATATGAAATAATCTCATCTGGTTTTAAATTAAACTGTTGTGGGTTTACTATTTGTCTGATGTGTTTTGAACATGCTTTTGATTAAAATTGTACATTTGTCTGGAAAACTTCATATTTTTGTATTACAATATAATTGGAACAATTCTCTGGTATCAATAAAGGAGACTTATTTGCTATGAAACTTAATATTATAAAGATTGCAGGGGTTGGTATTTTTCTGTTTTCACTGTTTGCCTGCACTGAAAGTTCACAATCGGGAAAGTTTATATATGACAGTGATTCCAATTTAATAAATCCTGATGACAGTGAAGAGACTGCCGGGGACAGTGACAGTGACTCGGACAGTGACAGTGACTCGGACAGTGACAGTGATGTTACAGGAGGGGATACGGACACATATCCAGGGTATGATTCTGATAATCCCAATCTAACCCCCGGAGGATCCAATAATGAAGAGCGAAAAGACCGCCTGACCTGTTATTATCACACGATTGAAGAGAGTGACACCACCTTTAAAGGTGAGATTGTTGTTGGTAACGGAAACACTGATTACGTCTGGAATGGAGATGTTTTTACTATATATTCTGTGGAGTTTACAACCACATCTAAAATTACCTCTGCTAAAACTACTACCTTTACACCAATTACTTATACCCATCCAGACAGCAAAACCGTACAGTTTGATTTTGGCTGGATGAGTGTATTCCCCCAAAATAATCTGGTTACATTTGAAGTGGAAGGTACAAAAAGCGGTCAGTATCCCTACCCCGTAAGATGTCTTCCCAATTATATCAGAGGAGATGTGGTCTATCCCGAGTATCAGAAACTGCCAATTACATGGTGGAAGGGTAAAGTGGATGTAAAAGAGAGCGATCTTATTAAAAACCCTGATGACTATTATAAAGAAAAAGCAGATCCCATAACCGAGTCAATTTTTGTATATCATCCCCCTCACAATACACAGATATATATTGGTCTTCCCGAGGCTCCCATGGAAGATCATTTTAATGATAACCCGGCGGGCGATGAACTTATTGTCAGCAGTTATACGGATATTCAGATGTTTATGCCTTCAAAACTTCTGGCAATGGGAATCGGGTTTTCATATCAATGGTTCAAGTTTAATCCCAATTACTTTTTAGCCCTTGGTACAAAAGAAAATTTTTCCTGCGGTCTTATTCCAAAAGCCACATGGGCAGGTGGTTATCCTGTAACAATTGACGGTAAAGATTATAGTTGGAATTACACATTGAGCCCTGACGGACCTTTTCAGCAGGAGACCGGCAATTTTATTGATATGGCGGCATTTTTTCCCGATTATTTTCCGCCGGGAGCAAGCCACGACAACTATACAAATATAACTGATCCAACTAACGAATACGATCCTAAATGGGCATCATCGGTTGTATCAAGTGCCCTTTCAAGTGTTGTAACAAGGGAGACATTGTGGGCGGGTCTGGATTATCTTTATGGAGATGCAAAACCCGGGACTGTCACGCCGGTTTATAACGGTGATATGTATTTTGATCTTGTATTTAATGCAAAGGATCCATGGGCAGAGCTTTCTGCTGTTACATTTGCCTACAACAGGGGCATTTACTCTCTTTGCCCCACTGGATTTTTTAATGATATGAGCGTAACATTAAGCGTGGACAGTGTGGGAGATGAGTTTGGCTTAAACGGAGTCGGTGATCATGTTCCCCAGATAAATGGTATGGTATGGAATATGAATCAGGCAGTTGATCATCTTTATGATACGGACCTTACATATGAAGATATCGTAGCATTTTTTACAGCCATAAGGTTTATTTATCAAAGAGCAATGACCGATGATAAATGGAGTGCAATGCTTGATGATATTAAAGTTGCCTATGATCTTTTAGCCTCCCACTGGGGCGGGGGACACGTCTCTTTTAGATACGACTTTTTAACTTTGTTAAGGGTTGCGGAGGCTCATCTTCCCGCTCCCACAAATGTACGTCCCGCCTCTCAGGCGTGGAAGGACAGAATAACCGGTTTTACTTGTAACTAGCAGATTTAGCATAGGAGATTAGTATGAAATATTTTTTAACATTAGCACTATTATTTACGTCATTTATTTTAGTTTCTGCATGTGAAGACTCAGGATCCAAGGGAAAAGTGAGCGTGGATGACAGTGATAATACAAGCAGCGACGGCACAGATATTATTAGTGATACTGACAGCGACAGTGATAGCGACAGCGACAGTGACAGTGACAGTGACAGTGATTCCGTTGAAGAGGTTGTTGTTATTCCCATGAACTGTTCATGCAGCGGTGTGGGGCACTCAATGGATGATATGCTCTGTGCAATTGATATTTGTGATGATTCAATTGTCTCTTCAAATACAATTACAAGTGCAATTGAAGACTGGGACGGAACCTGCACTCTTGATGAAACCTATGAGGCTGTGGAACATTTTGGAAGCAGTACAAATGGTCTGACACCACAAAAAAATGATTCCTATGCTCTTTTAGGAACAGGTCCGGTTATGAACAGCGAAAAAATTCATTCATGGGAGTGTACAAGAAGTGATCTTAAAGATGCAGCACATCAGGGAGCCCCTGACCCGGTTGTTGAAGGAGAAATAATGTACGACCCTGTTGAATGGACATTAACCATGAAAGCCCCTAAAGATGCCCAGGGTTTCAGGTTTAAATATGTTTTCTTTTCCGAGGAGTATGACGATTATATTTCCAGTAACAGAAATGATAAATTCTACATTATTTTAAATGCCCCCCAGACTACAGGTGGTGAGGATAAAGTAATAAATTACACTGCCTGCAGAGATCCTTTTGAGTATTTTGATTTCAGCGGTGAAGAGTGTGATGTTCCCTCAGGATTCTGCTGCTATGTTGCAATAAACTCTGCATTGTCGGACTGCTGCTGGTATCCCTATAAATCAAGATGGGTAGATAATTCACCAAGCCTTGAGGCCTGTGCAGGAACATCTGACATTACAACTGATATTACAGGAACAGGTTTTGAATGTGCAGACAGTGTAGAGAATGATATGGATGACCACGGTTCTTCAACGGGCTGGCTGCAGACTTCATGGCCTATTAACGGAGGGGAGACATTTACATTAACATTTCATCTTCATGATACAAAAGATGGATACTGGGATTCCCAGGTTATTCTTGACGCCTTTGAGTTTCCCAAAACCAAAGGTAATACCGGAACCATTGAAATATCCATCGATTAAATTTTTTTAAACTCCTTAAATAATATTAATTTCAGACGTTAATCTTAATGTGTTCTATTAATCTGAACATAAAGGGGTTTAGAATATGAAATTTTTAATAGTTGACGATGATTTTACAAATCGCCTGCTTCTTCAGGAAATATTAAAGGATTATGCCACAATACATATTGCAGTAGATGGTGTTGAAGCTGTTAATGCAGCTAAGGATGCAATAGAAGACAAAGCGCCATACGACTGCATATTTTTTGATATACTAATGCCTAAATTAAACGGACAGCAAGCTTTAAAGCAGATTCGAAAAATAGAAAGTGACTCAACTCTTTTAAAAGAACAGTATTCAAAGGTTATTATGATAACCGCCCTAAATGATAAAAAGAATATAAAGGAAGCAATAAATGCAGGCTCAAACGGATACATTGTAAAACCGGTAAATCAATTTGATCTAATAAAAAAATTAAAAGAACTGGATGTTCTGTAATATCATTTCGCCTCTTTTTAAACAGTCCGTTCCGTCTAATAGAGATATTCCCTCCTTGATTCTGAACTTATTGCTGCATTGGCGGTATCCATGGAATTATTACGCTGGTACCAACTTGGGGAATTTCTTGTTTTTTTAGTAAAAAGCCATCAGTTTTTACAAGGCAAATTGATTCGTCCAATAGTTCTTTGATCCTGAAGTCAACGATAGTGGGGATATTGTTTTTTTCTTTTACAATGGTTACCCTTAGAGAACCATTAATCAGTTTAGTTTTTGTTTTTAAAATAGAGTTTTTTTCACGAAACAGCCACAGGTAGGATTCCAGCACCCCGTTTGGTGCTTCGAGTCTGAGTGTGTCTTTACTTGTGCGGGTGAGTTTTAAATCCCTTGGTGCCTGCCCCATTTGATACCAGTTATTAAAAACTCGGCCCTGATAACGGGAGGTTGCAAACGGGTACATAACAGCCATTAAAGAATCTGCGTTAATCTGATAAACATCCTGTTTAGCACTGCAGCCAATTAGTGCGTTCTCTCCGACTCTGGTAAGGTTGGAAGCACCCATGTAAATAAACAGAGATGCGGCTATACGACTCAGTGGAGAAAAAACAAGCAATCCCGCAAAAAGTATTACTGCCAATAATTTTATCACTCTTTTTTGCTGGCCTGCCCTGTAAAATGCGCCGTTTAGCAAAGTTGCGGCTAACACACAAAAAAGAACACCTCCTAAAAGTGCCCCGCGCCCCTCTACCATTCCTGACATTTCGGGCAGCATGGAAAGGGGAACAGCTATCCATAATACTTTGATTCGTCGTTGTTCATTACTACTTAATTGATTTCGTCTTAACCAAAAGAGTCCGGCCAGGAGCGCCACTGAGAATAGTCCTCCAATAACAACCACAGGCTCAAGCTCAGGCATAATGCGCATCATGGCCGGCAGCCCGAGGGTGAAAGACGCAAACAGTGCCAGCATTTTTGAAGGTAAAGCCGTAAGGTACTCAGCTGGAGAACTCAGAGGATCGAGATATAAATCAGACCCGCAGGCTCCGTATCCCCCAAGTTTGTAAAAGGCCAGATAAATACCCCCTATTAAAACATGAGCCAATCCCTTTGCAAGGGACTCTCTAATTGTGTTGTCTGAGTTGTTTTTGTAAATCAATGGAAGAAGTAGTGCCGCAGGTACAACAGCCAAAGCTGCTTCGCTGCTGAGCAGCCCAAGAGCAAACAGGCCTAGGCTGTAAATAGTAAAGATTGGCCTCTTTTTTTCTATCCCGTTTAAAAAAAGAGCAATAGACCAGATAGAAAAAGCGCCTCCCATTAGTGCGTGACGCGCCGAAATCCAGCCAGCCGCCCAGGTGGTAAACAGACCCAGGGAAAATATAGGCAACGCCCACCGCATTGACAACTTGTCCAGTAATCGATCAAATATTGAAAATGCACCCAGCAGCAAAATTAAAAGCCAGGCAACTGACTGGAGGTGTCCGGGCAGGGCATTATGGGGTGAAAGTGTATAATCCAGATGCAGGGACAGGCTTGATAACGGGCGAAAAAAGAGTACCTTAAAATTGTCATCCGTCCACCATGGGACAGGAAAGTTTTCCCGGTCTGACAGAAAATCATAGTAGGTAAAAGGGCTGCTGACCTGATAAAGTTCACTATTATAAAAATAGTCATCGTTAAGAAAATCTGAAAAAACAGCTGGCACCATTAACAATAGGCTAAGCAGCATCCATATAATTCGTCTCTTCAAATCAGTAGATAACAGTTGCATTTCAGCTCTCCTTAAATGGTATTTGTTTCTAGCAGTCTGTCGGGCTTAGAATTTTCTGTTATTTTATTTTGGAGATATCAAATTAAATCATAATGGTG